>JADGCO010000101.1 GCA_015228935.1 Magnetococcales bacterium
CCTTCCTCTTGGCGGGGTTTGGGGCGGAGCCCCAATAAAATCTTCTTTTCCAATTATTTTTATCCGAGGGTTAATAGACAGCCTCTTATACTCCTCAACGAATCATCTGGTCTTGTCCAAACGGAGATACCACGCATGCGCCTACGATCCAAATGCAGACTTCCATTGCTGGCCATTCTGATCGGGGGATTGCTGTTGCCTTACCCGCTGCTGGCCGAAGAGGTGACAACCCAACCCAACAATCTGGAAAAACTGGGCGATCTTTTGATTTTACGGCCTCTGGGTCTGGTGGCCACCGTGATGGGCAGTGTCGCCTTTGTCGTCACCCTGCCTCTTCTGGAACGCGAAACGGGGGTTTTGGATCGTGCCCGTGACTCCAGGGAAATGTTCATCTATCGTCCGTTGCGATACACCTTTTCCAGACCCCTGGGGCAATTGGAGACGCAGGAGTAACAGTCGTGTCTATTGATGATCTGATCTGCCGTAAGGCTGAGCGTCAATCAACTGCCTGTGCTTGCAGGTTGTTTGAATCTGCCCAGGCAAGCCCATCTGCAATTGAATTGCGGAAGCCATCATGGCTGTTTCTCACGAGAGTTGTTATATTCAGTGCCCTTCTCACCGTTTCCATGGTGGGGCGTGCCCGGGCCGACTCCTGTTCCACCACCGTTGCCGAGCAGGCTGTCCTTGCCGCGTTCAAAATTGTCGAAAGTTTGGGGGTCAAAGCCGCAAAAGAGGTGATCACGGTAAAAGACGCCCGATTTCGTTGTGGCGCGTTTTCCGTGAAGGTTATTGACCACCATGCAACATGGGTTATCGACCCGGAAAACGAGACGAACGTCGGCAGGAACGTGACTTCATTCAATGATGGTGCCGCCACCAATTTCATGAATTCACTGGTTCGCCATGCCATCGGCAACCGAGGCACCATGGGAAGCCACTTTACCACGGACACCGAGAAAGGGAAAAAAATCAACAAGGCACTGTATTATATCGACGTACCGAAACACAAGGTCGTCGTCTACGGTGCATTCATACTGGACTGATACCAAATTGCATTCCGTGCAAAACAGTCGAGCGTGTTGTCGTCGTTCATGTGGTGGGGAGATTTTGCTGCCGTTCCTGGATGGCCGTGGCAATGGCATCCAGCAGGCGTTTTTTGGAAACCGGTTTGGTCAGAAAGCCGCTGCACCCGGCTTCGCTTGCCCGATGGGTTTCATCTTCAAAGGCATGCGCCGTCAAGGCGATGATTGGAATGGGTATTTTTCCCTCTTCCAATTCATGCTGCCGAATGTGCCGCGTGGCCGTGTACCCGTCCATGACCGGCATTTGGACATCCATCAATACCAGATCAAAAGAGTCCCGCCTGCACCGCTCCAACGCCTCCTTGCCGTTGGCTGCAATCACCAATCGATAGGGTGATTTGCGCAGGTATATTCCGATCAACAACTGATTGTCTTCGGCATCTTCAGCCAGGAGAATGGTCGCTTTGGCTTGGGTTTCCGGGTGTTGAGTCACGGGAGATTGGGCCTCGGGGTGTTGAGTCGCGGAGGATTGCGTCGCAGGGACAGGCGGAACTGGATTGAAGAGATGACAGTTGCCTGAATTTGACATCGGTGCTGCTGGCGGTTGCCATGTGGAAAGGGGATTGGTTTCAGGATTCATGATGGGTGAGCCAAGTCCGGGGATAAGACCGGATTCGGAATTTGCAGCCGGTGGCATGGGCACGGAAAAATGGAATATGCTTCCCCGATCCGGGGCACTCTCAACAGCCATGACGCCGCCCATCAACGAAATCAGCCTTTTACATATGGCCAATCCCAGGCCGCTACCACCAAAACGACGGGTGATGCTGGTATCGGCCTGACTGAAGCCCTGGAATATTTCCTCCTGTTTTTCCAAGGGAATACCGATTCCGCTGTCTTCGACCATGATCTGCACGAAACCTGGCTTTGCCGGGTCCGGGCCAACGCGCAGTTTCACACTCCCAGACTGGGTAAATTTAACAGCATTATCGAGCAGATTCAAGATGACCTGATAGATCCGGTGCGCATCGCCCATGACCCAGGGAAGAATGGCCGGATCAACCTCTCTGGTGAAGACCAGCCCCTTGGCCAGGGCGCGTGGCTCGATCATTTTGTGCAGGGCATCCAGCGTTTCATGCAAATCAAACGGTTCAAAAGCCAGATCCAGGCGTCCGGCCTCAACCTTGCTCAGGTCCAACACATCGTTGATCAGGCGCATCAGGCCATGTCCCGAGCGTCTGAAAACGGCGACATATTGTTTTTGTTCCTGGGTCAGTTCGGTCTCCTGCAAGGCCTCGGCCATGCCGAGAATGGCATTCATGGGGGTGCGGATTTCATGGCTCATGGTGGCCAGGAACCGGCTTTTGGCCAGGTTTCCGGCCTCGGCGGCGGCTTTTCTTCTTTCGGCTTCCTGTTGCGCCTCCTGCAACTCACGGGTACGTTCGCGTACTTGCTGTTCCAGTTGGTCGCGATGGCGTTTGAGTTCAAGATGAGTCTTGACCCGATGCTGAATGATTTCCGCATTGAAGGGTTTGATGATGTAGTCCACCCCACCCACCCGGAACCCTTCTGTCTGATCGGATACTTCACGGCGGGCAGTCACGAAAATGACCGGAATGTTGCGCTGGAGCGGGTTTTCCTTGATGCGTTGACACACCTCGTAGCCATTCATGTCCGGCATCATGATGTCCAACAAGATGATATTCGGTGGAATTTCCATCTGGGCAATCCGCAGGGTCTGTTCCCCGTCCAGGGCCACAAAACAATCATAATCGACCAGAATTTCCTTGAGAATATCCACATTGCTGCGCAGATCGTCCACAATGAGAACACGCTCCCGACCCGAATGGGCAGGTGTCGGCCATGTATCGGGAATCTCTATGTTCAGAGAGTGGGCAATGCGCTGCAATACATCCAATGCTTCTTTGAAGTTGTAATCCTGAATTTGTTTACGCAGCTCGTGCCAGACGTTTTCGGCTTCGGTTGGTTCCAGAATGGCATCCAATCCGGTCAGCAGATCTGTGATCTGCACACTGTGACAGGCCAGATGACCGGCCAACGCCAGCAACAGGGGGGCCGTTGCGGCCTTGTCAACCTGAATCTCCGGCAATGCGGCAAATTGGATCGGAGTTGCGGAGGGCGGTTCATGAAGAAGTTTTTCCTTCAACCCCGAGACCAGGGCATACAGTTTGTTATTGAACAAGGTCAGGTTTGCCTGACGGGCAACAGGATCCGCAGTGCCAGCCAGATTTTCTTCCAGGGCATCCGCAGCCCGGAAGAGGGGAATGGCACCGATATTTTTGGCCAATCCTTTCAGTGCATGGAGTTTTTTTCGCGCCAGATCCAGGTTTGTTCCTGCTGCCAGGGTCCGACTGATCTCCTCGCCACACTGGCCATGCTCGATCACAAACCGACGCAGAAGCTGCCCATACAAGGCCTGATTGCCTGCAATCCGTTTCATGCCGAGGCGGGTATCCAGACCCGCCAGACGGGGAATCAGTCCTGGCACGATATGCAGGTCATCTTCATGACTTTCTTGTTGGATGCGAACGATCCATTTGGTGAGCATGCCGTAGAGTCGCTCGGGACGGATGGGCTTTTCCAGAAGGGCATTCACGCCTGCTGCCTGGCATTTGTCATGTTCATCCGGCAGGGTTTGCATGGCCATGGCCATGATCGGAAAGTCCTTGCCGTACTCCCGACTGCGAATGGTCCGGGCGACATCATAACCATCCATGACTGGCAATCGTACATCCATGAGGAGGGCATCGAATAAATAGTGTTCGAGCTTGTCAAGAGCTTCGCGACCATCCCTGGCCACTTCCACCACCAGGCCGACCCGCTCCAGAAGTTCACGATGGACCTGTTGATTGATGTCACTCTCTTCAACGAGGAGGATGCGGGCACCACCGATTTTTTCGGCTGTCGTTTTTTCAGCGGCCAGATTGTATTTCAATCTCCGGTCAATCACATCCGCCTTGCCAGGAACATCGGTGAGAATGGTCCGCAGCAAGGGCTGGCGGGTCACGGGTTTGTCCAGAAAACCATCCACGCCGACTCTTTCACCCTGGGCACGGATGGAATCATTGCCAAACGGTGTCAGCAGAATGATTCTGGGTGGTTTTTCCGGGAGTTTTTCTGCCGCCAGACGGGAGTGTATCTCCACCACCAGGGCCATGCCGTCATGTTCGGGCATGTGCCAGTCGATGAAAACGAAATCGAAGGGATCTTTGTATTTGGAATGCGTGACCACATCTGCCAATGCGTCACCGACCGAATTGACCACCGTTGTTTCAAGTTCCAGCAGGGCCAGCAGCGCGGAAAATTGTTCACAGAATGCCAGATTGTCATCAACCAGCAACACTTTCCTGCCCTTGAGTTCATCCGGGAGGGTGGGTGGTTCACGGCGATTTTCGGAAAAATAATCCACCAGCACATGAAATGAAAAAACACTTCCCTGACCAAAGAGACTTTCCACCTGGATCTGGCCATCCATCAGATTGACCAGACGATTGCAGATGGAAAGACCCAGGCCGGTACCCCCATATTTGCGGGTCGTAGAACCATCCGCCTGCACGAATGGGGCAAACAGTTTGGGCAATTTGTCCGCTTCGATGCCAATGCCGGTATCCTGTACGGCAAAATCCAGTCGGAAACGTCCATTTGGCGCGTTTTGCACCTGGACCCGGATTGTAATCGACCCCTGCTCGGTAAACTTGACGGCATTGCGAATCAGGTTGATCAAAATCTGCTCCAGACGCAACACATCTCCCAGCAGGACCTGATTGAACGCGAGCGGTGCCAGAATGACCAGTTCGATTCCCCGGTCAGCCACCTGTTTGCTGAACAGATCTGCCATGCGATCCAGAAGCTGGTGCAAATCGAATGGCACCGGATCCAGTTCCATCCGTCCGGCATCGATCTTGGAAAAATCAAGAATATCATTGATCACACCCATCAAGGTGCGCGAGGCATTCTCGATTTTTTCCAGATATCCCCGCACCTTGACGGACAGATCCGACTTCAGGGCCAGATCGGTAAACCCCAGGATTGCATTCATCGGGGTGCGGAATTCATGACTCATGTTGGCGATGAATTCGCTTTTTGAGCGGTTGGCCGATTCGGCCACCGCCAGGGTCTCTTCCAACGATTTCAACAGTTGCTTGCGGTCGGTGATATCCTGCAAGAATGCGGTAAACTGGGGTTTCCCGTTTTGCATCACCCCGGTCAGGGAGACCTGAAGGTCAATGATTTTGCCATCGGCGCGTTGCCCATGAATTTCAAAGCGCCGCCGCAGTTCAGCCGGGTTGCGTCCCGATTCGACCCAACCGGCCAGGCCGGAGAGGTGCCGATGCCGCACGGATTCAGGGATGATGAAATCAATCACGTTCCGATTGAGTATGGTCTCCTTTGCATAACCGAACAAAATTTCGGCTGCCGGATTGTAATCCAGCACCAGACCATTTTCGTCCAGGGTAATGATGGCATCGAGGGCATGGGTCAACACCGACCGGTGACGTTCCAGCAGGGCACCCAGATCCCGATGCCGTTCAATCGTCTCGATATTCTGATAGACCCGACACAGCAACTCTTCCGGTTGAAAAGGTTTGACCAGAAAATCGTTGGCACCGGCCTTGATGAACTGCACGGCCAGTTCCCGATCCCCGATGGAGGAGAGGCCAATGGCTGCCAACTCATCCCGCGAAAATCGGGTTCGCAATTTTTTCATCAACCGGATCCCATCCATCCGGGGCATCTGATAATCCGTCACCACAAGATGAATCGGTTGCTGCTCAATGACCTCCATGGCCAGCAAACCATCTGCCGCTTCCAGGACGTTGAATCCGTAACGTGCCAGAAAACTGCCCACAGCCCGTCGGACACTGCGTGAATCATCCACAATCAAAATATTGATGTTTTTGTTTTTAAGAATGCGATCCACGGCGTGGATCACCGAATCAATGACGCCGACATTGTCCTTGACAAAATAGTCCAGGATTCCCTTTTCCAGCATGCGATCCTGAAACTCCTTCTTGAAGGTACCGGTCAGGACAATGCCGGGAATTTTTTGCTGCAAAATATAATCAACAATCTCTCCATCCGGGGCATCCGGCAGATTGAGATCCAGGATGGCCAAAAAAAAACGGTGCGGGTCGGCATGCAGACAAGCGCGGGTTTCCCGGAAACTTCGAGCCAGGACAACGTCCAGGGAGAGGGATTCCGCAATCCGTTTTTGCAACAGGGCAGCAAAGCTGGGGGAGTCTTCAACGATCAGTATGGTATTCATGGATACTCTTGGAAGGCAAGCCCGAACCGAACATTATTTTTTCAAAAATTGCTTTAAAAACAAGTTGCTTATATAAATTATACCTGGCTGAAAAATTAACCTGTTCATTGGATTCTACAGGGTTCAGAATCCGAAAGTCTCGTTAACACAGTTCCAAGGGGGAAATCAATGTCCAGATTGAAAATAAGTCACAAGCTCATGTTGGGATTTTTCTCAGTCTTGCTGGTATTTGGTATCGGTTTTGGTGTTATTTATCAGAGTCTTTCCGGTATCGAAAGGCGTGCTGTGGATTTGCGTGATCAACGTCTGCCCATGGCCCTGATGGCCGATGACATGGTCCTGGCTACCTCCGAGGTGCAACAATTTCTGACCGATGTTTCCGCCACTCACAACAAAGACGGGTTCGGAGACGCACAAAAGTCCGCCGAAAGATTTCATTCTGGAATCAATAAATTCAGAGAAATGTCCAAAAGCGGTGATTCGGGTGACCTGATCCGCAACCTGGATGAAGCGGAAAAGGCTTTCGTTGCCTTTCACCAGACCGGTGAAAAAATGGCGTCAGTCTACGTCAAGGACGGCGTTGAGGCTGGGAATGTCATCATGGCATCCTTTGATGATACTTCGAAGAAAATCATGGGCAGTGTCAGCACCTTGCGTAAAACCCAGACCGATCTGGCAAAAACGCGCCTGGAAAATCTGCTCAAGGAAGTTCATGACATTGAAAATGTCATGTTGTTGGCGATCCTCCTGGGGGTGGGCATCGGGGCGGGGATAGCGATTGTACTGACCCGCCAGATAGCCAGTGGCATCAACCAGGGTGTCTCGATTGCCACCTCTCTGGCAGAGGGCGACCTGAGCCTGAATATTCGGGTTGACTCTCAGGATGAAATCGGCGCCATGCTGACCGCCAACCGCGATATGGTCGAGAAATTCAGCCATGTGGTCGGTCAGGTTCGCGAAGCTGGTGACAGTGTGGCCCTTTCCAGCCAGGAAATCAGCTCGACTTCATCACATCTGGCGGATCAGGCCACCCAGCAGGCTGCCGCCATCGAGCAAACCTCGGCAGCCATGGAGCAGATGATCTCCAATATTGAACAAAATGCCGAAAATACCAAAACGACCGAAAAAATCGCCAATTCCGCTGCAAAAGAAGCTGCCGAAGGTGGCGAAGCCGTTACCAAGGCCGTTTCTGCCATGCGGGAAATTGCCGGAAAAATTACCATCATTGAAGAAATTTCCCGCCAAACCAATCTGTTGGCCTTGAATGCCGCCATCGAGGCCGCCCGGGCCGGTGAACACGGCAAGGGGTTTGCCGTCGTGGCCGCCGAGGTCCGCAAACTGGCCGAACGCAGCCAGACCGCCGCCGGAGAAATTGGCCATCTCTCTGCAACCAGTGTCGAGGTGGCCGAGCAGGCCGGCAACATCATCAATCGTGTGGTGCCGGATATTCGTAAAACATCCGAGTTGATCCAGGAAATTGCCACAGCCACCCAGGAGCAGTTCCAGGGTGCCGAACAAATCAACCAAGCCGTCCAGCAGTTGGATCATGCCATCCAAAGCAACGCCGGTGCCGCCGAAGAAATGTCTGCCTCCTGCGAGGAACTCGATCAATTGGCCAGATCGCTCCAGGATGCCGTTGCCTTTTTCCGTCTGAATGGCCAACAAGCCCGGCCATCCTCGTCCGGCATGGCACGGAAAGCTTCCACACCTTCGCCAACAACGCGACCCAAAGCCACGAAGCCTTTGCCCGCAACAAAACCTGCCCCGAAATCATCCCAAAAATCGGTCCTCGCCCTGCCGCCACCTTCCAAAAAACACTCCCAAAAAAAAGCGGATAAACAAGTCGAAACAAAAAATACCGATTTCGGCTATGCCATCGTCAAACATCGGGCCTGGAAACAAAAAATGCGGGATTTCCTGGATGGCAAGGAAAAACTGACCCTGGGACAAATGGTCTCCCACAAAGAGTGCGACCTCGGCAAATGGATGTACAGCGAAGGTCTGAAAAAATATGGTCACTTTCCGGAAATGGTGGAGATGGAAAAAATTCACGCCGAACTGCACACCACCATCAAGGAGATTGTCCGCCTGAAAGAAGCTGGTGAAGTCATGGCCGCTGAAAGAGAATTCAAAAAAGTCGAACCCATCAGCGAACAAGTGGTCGAATACCTGCTGGCCATCGACGCCAAGGTGTGACAATCATCCACCAGGGATGTGCGCTAATTTTTCTGTTTTCAGGTGTCGTTCCTTATCCGAGAGGGAGGGATGCGTGCATCCCTCCCTTTTTTTTATTGGTGCGCCCGGCATGGCCACTGACTTTTGGGTAAGAATCTCCTACAGACCCGGCAAGGGGAACTGTTAGCTGGACACCTTGACTGCCTTTTTTAAGTCAGTCAGGGCATAAAGCTCCTTCATCTTTGCTCGGCCATTCATTTTCCCCCAATAAAAATATCATGATAGCGGATTGCAGTTAGTCGCCCTCTTCAAGTACTGCCAGTATGCGGTACCGGTAAGAGTTGCCGTTACAACCCCAAAAATAAAGACAATCAAATAGGCAGTAGTAACTGTGGAAAAAATCATGCCAAACATTCCAAGAAATACCGCCATCTCGAGGGCAACACAGACAGTTTACAAAGTTTTTCTGCCCCAGGAGGTATCGTGGCCTTCTTCGGGTCGTTATCGCGCCGGAACGGGCGGAATCGGAAAGGGTTTCCCGGCATGAATGGAATCGGCAAGAGTGTCGATCACCTGGGCATACATGGGCTTTTTCATGTCCCGCAACAGGGTTGCATATTCGCGCAACCACTGGACGCCTTGAATGCCAGCTGGGTCGATATCACGTTCGATTTCAAGACCCTGACGATAGTGGAATTCAGCCTTGGCAAGACGACCGACATTTTGATAGTACTGTCCCAGGCGCACATGATGACTGGCCACCTGATGATTGTTCTTGCCATAATATTTTTTGGCAACTGCCAGGCTTCGGCGAAAATATAGCTCGGCTTCCTGATAGCTTTTTTTTTGCTGACTGAGTTCAGCCAGGGGGGTGATGACCGTGTTGACGCGAACATGTTCCGGGCCATAGACCCGTTCAGTGAAAGAAAGGGCCTGGAGTAGATATTTTTCGCTTTCTCCCATCTGCTTTTTTTTCAGGTATAAAACACCCAGATTTTGCAAGACCGTTCCCAGAAGGGGATGATCCTGGCCGCCGCGGTGGTGACAAAGGCGCAGGGCACGTTGCAGATCGTTTTCTGCCTGATCGAGCTTGTTCTCTCCCATTCGGACCAGGGCCAGAGTTTGCATGGCAGAGGCGATATCAAGGTTGGTTGGCTCCAGGATTTTTTCCCGGATGGCCAGAGCCTCGATCAGTAAAGGTTCGGCCTCGGCAAATTGTTCTTGAGCAACACGCAGAATACCCAGATCCAAAAGACTTTGGGCAATTTCCAGGGTATTGGGTTCAAGTTGTTCCAGACGAATCATCATGGCACGTTGTTGGAGATGTTCGGCAACAAGAAATTGATGCTGCATCTCTCGCAAACGGCCAAGATGAGCCAGGGAACGGGCAGTCAAAAGATGATTGGATCCCCACTGTTTTTCACGGATGACCAAGGCACGTTCCATCAGGGGTTCCGCCTCCCCCAGACGTTCAAGATCGGTCAGCAAAACTCCCTGGGCATCCAGAATATCAGCCATCAGGGCATGATCGGGTGGCACATGTTTTTCAGCCAGATGCAAAGCCTCATTCAAGGTTTCACTGGCTTCCTGAAATTTTCCTTCCTGACGCAGCACCTTTCCCAGACCAACAAGCTGCGTCACCTTCTCTTTCGAAGCCCAGGGGGGAACCAGATTGAGGGCCTTGTGAAACAGACTGGATGCAACCCCAAAATCCTGTTGCTGTCGCTTTCTTTCGCCATCCATGGCCGAAAGATTGGAGAGCAGAAAATTGAATACGTCGGTCGTGTTTTGACGCTCGGAAGTGGAATAGGCCGCTTCAATTTGTTTCAGGAGCTGTTCAGCCAGATCCAGTTTGTTGTCACGGATGGCATCCAGGACCCGTTTGACTCGATTGACACCTTCACGATCCCGGGGCGGTAAACGAACCAGGCGTTGCAGGAGTTGCACCCGGCCTTTGAGTTGGCTCTCTTCCACCGATTCCGGGGCAGAGACTCGCAGACCGTGTTCCCTGTCTGAATCCGTAGCCGCATATCCAAAGAAACCCCGGGTAAGGATGACACCGAAAGACAGGATCGCAACCAGAAACCACCGACTGTTTTGCATCCTGGTTCCCATTGTTCATGTTGATTATTGTTGCTTGTCACCTGCTTCGAATCCAGGTAACCGACCATCGAATCAATCTTGTTTCCAGGGCATGATGGGGACTGTGGAAATACTGTTTTTTGGTGAACCGTCAATCAATTTGTCACTGTAGGTCAAATAGACGAGAACGTTGCGCTTTTTATCAAAAAAGCGGACAACATTCAACTTTTTGAAGAGCAGGGAGGTACTTTTGGCAAACACTTCCTCGCCTTCGCGAATATCGTCCTTTTTAAAGTTGATTGGACCGATCTGGCGACAGGCAATGGAGGCTTCGGAAAGATCTTCGGCCAATCCAAGTCCTCCCTTGACACCACCTTTCTTGGAACGGCTCAAGTGACAGGTGACGCCGGAAATTTTAGGATCATCGAAGGCCTCAATAACGATTTTGTCATCCGGTCCCAAAAATTTGAAAGAGGTATCGACACTGCCGATCTCTTCACCGCTTGAGTAACCTGGATACAAAAGAGAGAGTGCCAGCAATAAACCTGTCCTGGCCTTGTTCATATTGCATTCCTCCGTGATGGTTTGTCTGTTGCAGGAACAATGGGAACGGCAGGCGCAATGCCTGGTACATGCCGCTGATCGTACCCCGATTGTTGATCCGTTTCTGGAAAACAATCAACGGTCCGCAAGAATGGTACAAATGATACTGCGTTGATCGCGAGGTCCGTCAAACTCGCAGAAGAAAATGTTTTGCCAGGTGGAGAGGCCCAGACGACCATCAATGATGGGGATGGATTCGGACGGACCGACCAGGCCTGATTTGAGATGGGCATCACCATTGCCATCCTGATTGTCATGCATCCAAACCCCTCTGGGTATCAACCTGGCCAGGAGGTTGATGGCATCTCTTTGCACACTTTCGTCCCAGTTTTCCTGGATCATGATACCAGCCGTGGCACCCTGGGCAAACAGTGCAACCAGACCGGTCCGCACGCCACTGCTGCGGACCGCCGATTCGATATGTCCTGTGATATCGATCAACTCTTCCCGGTTGCGGGTGCGTATATTGATGATGGTTTGCATTCCCCAATCTCCCCATGCGCATAGTGTCGATGAATGGCATCCTCAAATTTCCCGACAGAACAGCCACTTTATATCCCATCATATCATATTCAGCATAGGTTCATATACGGTATCTTTATGGCACAGGGCATTTTCCGTCATTTTTCTGCAATGGGAAAAAAGTGCTTACCAAAGGCGTCAAAATTTTCCGTGTCAGTCAGATTATTGGGGGCATTGACAAGTGGATTTTGGGATGGTTACCCCTGCGCTGGCCAGAAACCGCATCTATTTTGTGTTTGGCACACGGATTGCGTGCAAGATAGTCAAGCCAGAACGCAGGATGCGTTATAGAATTCAAACAACAGGTGATTCACAAGGGAATTGAATCATCAGAATCACACCAAGGGAATGGAAGGAGAAAACACATGAGCATCTCCACCATCGCCAACTATTGGAACGGCCGCTCTCAAAAGCCCGTCAACAAGCAAAACAAAGAGCGCCATGACGACTTTTTCACCAAAGCCACGACACGGGGTATCAAAGAGGAAGCTCCTTCCCGGACGCAGGAGTCTCCCCCGCCCCATAAACGGATGTCGGATGCCTATCGGGTGACAATTTCGCCGGCGGCACTTGCCAAGATGGATCTGGCCGCCCTGGCCTGATGTACATTTCTGGGAATACGGCGATTGACGAACTACAAAAATTTGTTGTTGCGGTGCGGGTCATGGCTGAAGAAGGCAATTCCCTGGCGCAACACAATCTGGGTGCTCTCTATCTGGATGGCAAGGGGGTCGAGCAGAATCATGAGGAGGCTGCCAAATGGTTTCTGCTGGCCGCCCGGCAGGGGAATCATCTCTCCCAGCATAATCTGGGTATGATGTTATTGCGTGGCTTGGGGATTCCGTATGACCCCGACGAAGCGTATTCCTGGTTTGCCAAGGCTGCAAAACAGGGGAATCCTCGTTCCATGTTCAGTCTGGGAGGCATGTTGCTGGAGGGGCTGGGTGTCCAACGGGATTTGGTGCAAGCCTACCTTTGGTTTTGTCTGGCGGTCGATTTCAGCCCGCCGGAAGCGCGTCATGAATCAGAAACAGTACGCGATTATGTTGCCACACTTCTTTCTCCCGAGCAAATTGACGAAATCCACTTCCAGGCCGGGCGATGGCGGCTGGAGCATGATGTTTGACTTGCTTTCGCCTTCAACATGTTCAACATGAAGTCCATACCCGCGCCTGCTTGAAAGCTGATATGACAATCGGATCTGCATAAACCAGGAATCCCTGCGCATGCGGAAGATTCAGGGTTCCCGCACCTGCACCGTTGCTTCGATAAATCCCTCCCGCGCCTGCGGAAATTTCTTCGTTCAGATGCTTTCAGCAGACCCATAACCATTGTCTATCCCCGCGCCTGCGGGGGAACCTTCTTGGGTGGCATGCTCTGCCGCCGTGGCGGGGGTCTATCCCCGCGCCTGCGGGGGAACCGCAAGCTTGGCGATGATGTTTGGTTTTCCGTATGGTCTATCCCCGCGCCTGCGGGGGAACCCGGCTACTACTGGCAGGCCGATCTGGCCAAAACGGTCTATCCCCGCGCCTGCGGGGGAACCAGCGACTAGCCACCACACACACCACATGGAGAAGGTCTATCCCCGCGCCTGCGGGGGAACCACCGGCAGGACAGGTTCCATCAATCCGAAGTGGGGTCTATCCCCGCGCCTGCGGGGGAACCCTTTTTGGACCGGCTCTGACCAAGTGTGGCGGGGGTCTATCCCCGCGCCTGCGGGGGAACCCCCGTACCAGCGTGATGCCCGCACGAAGGGCATGGTCTATCCCCGCGCCTGCGGGGGAACCAGATATCAAGAAGTTTTTCAAGCTTTTCAACACGGTCTATCCCCGCGCCTGCGGGGGAACCACATCCGCCAGCGAAAAGCAGATGTCTTTTCAGGGTCTATCCCCGCGCCTGCGGGGGAACCTTATCGAAGAGGCGGGGAAAGCGATCCAAGCGGGGTCTATCCCCGCGCCTGCGGGGGAACCGAATGCAGAAAAAACCCTCCATCATGCCTCGGAGGTCTATCCCCGCGCCTGCGGGGGAACCAAGCGATGGAGGCTGCTGACCAGGCCCGCGAGAGGTCTATCCCCGCGCCTGCGGGGGAACCAGAGGGACTCCGTCCCGCAGGATCGCGATCAGCGGTCTATCCCCGCGCCTGCGGGGGAACCTTGTCTCGGCAAATCCTTTCTGAGAATAATCAAGGTCTATCCCCGCGCCTGCGGGGGAACCGCGCCATCCGGCGGGATGATGTCATAGTGAAACGGTCTATCCCCGCGCCTGCGGGGGAACCGCCTGCATCATCGCCTCGGTGACCGCAACGACAGGTCTATCCCCGCGCCTGCGGGGGAACCCGCTCATCATCCTGCTGCATCGCGAGGACCAGGGGTCTATCCCCGCGCCTGCGGGGGAACCAATAGCAGGTATCAACAGCAGAACGAGCCAAGAGGTCTATCCCCGCGCCTGCGGGGGAACCATTCGTGCTTTACTTTCAGCCGCGTACCGTGCGGGTCTATCCCCGCGCCTGCGGGGGAACCCGGGTATGGAGCATGCCATATAACTGAAGAAACGGTCTATCCCCGCGCCTGCGGGGGAACCGACACAGGGTATGGTCATCTGCACCTTCACGCCGGTCTATCCCCGCGCCTGCGGGGGAACCATCGGACTGCAACCTTTGCTGGCGCTTGGCAAAGGTCTATCCCCGCGCCTGCGGGGGAACCTGGTCGATATACGCGGATTGGTCTGGGGTGACGGGTCTATCCCCGCGCCTGCGGGGGAACCAACGTGAATGCCGTGCAGGCCATCAGCAATTTGGGTCTATCCCCGCGCCTGCGGGGGAACCTTGGCCTTTCATGTCCCCTGGCAGGACTTGGCCCATGTTCGTCATCTGTAGTGCAAAATCTGATTTATTTCAATATTTTACTAAAT
>JADGCO010000102.1 GCA_015228935.1 Magnetococcales bacterium
ATTGCCATGGGCCTCGCGCTCGATGGTGGTGATATCGCCATCCCCATCCACCACCCGGATCAAGTGACCAGCGTTGTCGTATTCGAAGCGATAGACCTGGGCACCGGTCAAGGGGTTGAAGGTGGCAAGATGCCGCCCTTTTTCGTCAAAACGGTACAGTTCGCGCCCATCCTGGGAGGGAATGGCCAGATCGGAAAATAAAAATCCGGGATAGGGGGGGGCGATACGACGGATGCGGTGGTTTTCGGAATCGGGCACATAAATGCTGCCATTTCCAGCCACTGCCACACCATAAGGATAATTGAAACTGGTCTGAGTAGCGGGCAAACCATCACCATTGAAGCCTGCGGCACCATTGCCGGCCAGAGTTGTGATGATCCCGTTGGAACCCACACGTCGGATGCCTATATTGAACCTGTCGGAAACCAGAAGATTTCCATCTGACATAACATCCATACCGAATGCTTGCAAACGCGCCAATGGTGCGGGTCCACCATCTCCCCCCCCGTATCCGTAGTTGCTTCCTCCGGCATAGCGGCTGATACGACCATCCGGGCCAACTTTATAAACTTGAGAATCCCCGATGAAAATACTTCCATCCTGACCAACTGCAACCAAATTTGGATTAAATAATCCAGATTGCAAGGCAGGTGTACCATCACTGCCAACTTTCCGTGTGCCATTGCCCGCGACGGTAGTAATAATCCCATCGGGAGTGACCTTGCGAATTCGAAAGTTGTAACTATCTGCAATATAGACTGTTCCATCGGAACTCACTGCCACATCCGAAGGTACAGTCAGATAGGCTTCTACGGCAGGGCCGTTGTCTCCCGCAAAATACCAACCACCAGTCCTGCCCTTGCCAGCAAATGTTGTTATAATACCATTGGGATCTACTCTGCGGACACGATAGTTCTCTTCGTCGGCAATGTAGACACTGCCATCAGGACCCACAGCCAGACCCTGGGGCATATTGAGTTTGGCCGCAGTAGCAGGTCCTCCATCCCCGCTGAAACCGGCAACCCCGGTTCCAGCAAAAGTTGTAACAATCCCATCAGGCCCAATCCTGCGAACTCGATTATGGGCAGTATCAGGATTCTCCGTAAAATAAATGCTTCCATCTGGCCCCACAGCAATCCCTTGTGGATGACCCAACTTCGCGTTGATGGCCAACCCGCCATCGCCGGAATATCCCTGCGTTCCATCGCCGGCGACGGTGGTGACAATATTGTTGACAATCGAGGCGCTACGCGATCCGCCATCACCTGTAAACAGGGTTTTGGTCACACTGTCGTAGGCGTGCAGGGGGGAAAATGTCCACCCCCCCAGCTTTTGGTTGGTGGCATCGAAGGGAATACCCAATACCGCCTGCCAACCGTTCCACAGGGTAATCTCATCCCGGGCACGGTTACCGGTGACCATGCCGGTGGACATTCCAAAGCTGCGGCCGTTGTCGGCGGGCTGGTTGTACACTGCCTGATAGATGTATCCCACATCCACTGTTGCGGCCTGACGTCCATAGGCTGGACGGCCATAGGCATCCAACCCATCCCAGGTAAAAAGGTGGGTCTGGTTGGGTGTTGGTGCAAACGTGTTCTTGAACTGCCGTCCGGCGACCCGCACCTCCAACTCGATCCGTTTGACCTCCGCCGGTACTGTCACCCCGCTGATGGGAATGGTCATGGTGCGAAATCCCTGCCGACCGGGTACCCGTTCGCTGCTGTAGTGCAGGCTGAAGGGGGTTCCCGCCACCGGGATCGTCTCTCCCAACACCTGATTTTGACAGGAGATCACTGAACCGCATTGAGTGTCGTTTTTTTCCCGGGCCGCATCCACCTTGGGGCTGGGCACCGGAGGATCGTTGGCTGCCCTGGGTGTTGGAAACGGTGGTTTGGCATTGGCGGGTGGACTTACCGGCCAGTTGCAATCCCAGGGCGAAAAATGGGTCACCTGAACCCGCCACAGGCTTTGTCCGGGTTCGTACAACTGCGCCAGTTTTTCCTGTTCCGCTGCCGTGATGCCCAGGCTGGCCAAGGCCGCCGCATCCGCAGCCTGACCGTTACCGCTTACGTCCAATTGCGCCAAGCCGTTGACTTTGGATAAAACGCTGATGACACGCCCGTCATTCGAAGGAATCCAGGCCTTTTTGTCACGGTCGTAATACCCGACCGGCACCGCACCACCCACCGGAAATTGCAAAAAATTGTCCACATAAACCGGTACCGGACGGTCAAACCTGACCTCTTTGGCCTTGGCGGCCAGGGCCTCGTCCACGCTCAATTCCACCGCATAGGTATAGCCGCTGGTGGCGGGCAATGCCGCCGGCATGGCCTTGGGGCCGGTGGGACCAACGGTATACTCCGTGGCCCGCACGTTGAGAGTCGTCAAGGGTTGGCTGCTGCCGTCCGGCAACACCATGCTGGCCGCCGTTCCCTGGGGAAAGAGCAGGGTGGCTTGCCGGGTGCCATCGCCATCGGTGACCGGACTGCCCTGCACCACCTGGAGCGGGGTGGTCGCGGCCAGATCCACAGGGGTTACTTTTGTATCCAGAGGGGTCAGCACCACGTCCGGCAGGTGTGCCCACCCCTGCCAATCGGGTTTGATTTGCCGATCCACCGGCAAATAGCCCGCCTTCTCAAACCGAACCGTGAGGGTCTCCCCGCCGTTGACCGCCAGATCCAACTTGCCATCGTTCCGACTCAGGGTTTGCCCCAGTTCGGGATGACCGGGCAGGGTCACCTGCACGCCGCTGAGCGGCGCACCCGCTGCCTCGTTCACCCCGCCTCGGACCACGGCGGCACGTTGCGGTTGAATGGCTTGCGGGGCCACGCCGGTCTGGATGGGGTTGTCTCCGGTGTAGAGAAAGGCTGTGGTTTGATCGATACGGGTGGCCGGCAGGGTCGTGTCCGCAGGGGGTGCCACATGTATCGGGTCCGGCGGCAGACCGATCACCGCCGCTGTGGCGGTCTGCCCCGCATTGCCTGCCGCATCCACCGCGCCCAGGCGGATGACCTCCCCGGGTTTGGCGGCCAGGGTGGCCGTAAAGGCCCCGTTTGTCTGGGCCTGGACCGTGCTGGTTGCTCCAGAAGCGACGTTGGTCAAAGTGACCTGGGCACCCCCCTCCACACTGCCTGTTCCGCCGGTGATGGTGACCTGCCCGGCCACGCTTTCGCTCACCGTGACCCGATCCAACAGCGGCATGCCGGGGGCCACCGTGTCCAGGGTCACGGTCAGGTTCAATCCGCCAGTGTTGCCGGCCCGATCCTGGGCGGTCAGAATGAAGGCATTGTTGCCGGTCACCAGCGTGACAGGGTATGTGAAAGAACGATCAACACCCAACGCCACAGCGGTGCCATTGACCGTGACCACGGCCTCTTCGTTCACAGATCCCGCCAGGGTCAAGGCAGCCTGATTGGTGATCAAACCCGAAGCCGGGGTCGCCGTGATCACGGGCGGCAACGAATCAATATTGACAGTGCGTTCCACCATTGGCGACATGTTTCCGGACGCAGTCGCAATTGTGGCGCTGACACGCACCGAACCCTCGCTCAGGGGCGTAGTGGGCGTGCAGATCGCACTTTGGTCGGTCCATTGGCAGTTCACGGCCAGGGCCGTTTCCCCGACCTTGAGGGTCAAGGTTTTGGGGTCGGCCTTGCCCGTATAGGTCAGGCCAAAAGCCGGCGAATGGGTATGGATCCAGGCACCCTCTGCGGGGGCCGTGAAAGCCAATTCCGGGGGTTTTTCGGTCACCCTTTGCAAGGCCATGGCCCGCAATGCACGCATCACGAGAGGGTTTGTGACCTCTTTCTCTTTTATATTATCTTTCGCCTTCTTGCCGTCTTGCTCTTTTTTATCTTCTTTTTCCTTGACTTTTTTGTCAGGATCCAACTGCAACAGGACCGTGCCATCGGCAGCCAGTTGCACCAACCCATCGGCAGCCGCCACCCACAGGGAGCGATCCCCCGGATCCGCCTCAAGAGTGCGCAAAGGACCTTGACCCTTTTTGAACGGGCGCACCTTGGCCAGGGTGTTCCCTTCGGCATTCAGGTGGACCAATGTCTGGCCATCATCGGCAAACCAGGCTCCTCCATAACCATCAGGAGTCAACCAACCCGGCTTGAAACGCAAGCCGGGCTTGCGAAAATCGGGCTTACCCTCGGGCGTGAAACTGGCAATCTCCTGTTGATTCAAGGTCAACCAAAGGCGATCCAAAACAGGATCATAGGCCAGATCGGTCACCCGGCCCCGTCCTTCCGGATCCAGGGATGCCACTTCTGTCCCGGAGGCAGCAAATGCCCGGGCCAGGCGTGCCCCCTGCACGGTGACCCAGACGCGGGACCGAACTGAATCCACAGAAATTGCAAGAATTTTTTTCTCGAACGGGATGGTTTTTTCCACCTGGCCGGTCGCATTCACCCGTTGCAAAACCCGGCCCCGGGCCAGCCACACCGCCCCATCTTGCGGATCCAAAGCCAGTTGCGGGTGTCGCGTGTCGCGTGTCGCGTGCAATCCACCCGGATTTATCAAACTCATCATCCTCTTTCTGCTCATCCTGGTCTTCGGATGGGGCATGAAAGGGAATTTGTTTTGAAAACAACAACTTACCATCAACTTGATACGCGGCAAGCCGACCCTTGCCATAGGCCCACACCACCCCCCGCGTGCCATCCAGGGCCAGGGTCCGGGTTCCGGCGACCTTGGCCATGCGTTGCACCACCACGTTCGTGACCGGATCCAGGGCAACCAGTTGCTCCCGATCTGCCAGCCAGACCGCCGTCACCGTGGAAGAAGCTTTTTCCACTCCACTTTCCGTGGCATCGGCAACAATTCCCACCGGCAGCAACAGCCCAAGGAGGAGGAGTAACCAGGTCGTCATCCTGGGTTGATGACGGAAAAATGCCCCTCGATATGAATAATTCTTAAGGTATCGCACAAACTGGCCTTCTGGCATGAATCGACACCAAAACATCCTTTGCGCAGGCAAGGGAATGCTTATCTTCTTACCGATTCCCGTTCGTCATTGACGCAAGGTATCCCAGCCTGGTTGAGCCGGTCAAGAATTTTTTTTCGGCCATGCCAGTACTCCCGTCATGAAACCAGGCCCATGCGATCTGACAACTCTCAAGAACCGAACATATGCTCAATGTTCACGGCATTGGCACAATTTTTCTGAAAGACAGGATCAAGTCATGATGGTTTATTGCTTGCTGCGGAAGATGTTTCGGAACAGAATAGGCCTTTGGGCAACTGAACCGAAGATGGTACTGAAAGATAGACATGTTGCACGACCGGTCTGACGAATCTGCATCCGACTCCCCCACCGATCTTTCGGACGTACAATCGCAACGGGATGAACGGTGTCTCGCCATCGACAAGGTGGGCGTGAAGAGAATCCGGTATCCCATTGTCGTCAAGGACCGCAATCTGGGCATCCAACACACCATTGCCACCATCAACATGTTCGTCAATCTGCCGCATCAGTTCAAAGGGACCCATATGTCCCGCTTTCTGGAAGTGTTGGCCGAGCATGACCGGGCCATTTCCGTGGAAAACCTTCCTGTTCTCCTCGAAAAAATCCGCAGTCACCTGCGGGCTGAAGAAGCCCATATGGATCTGGAGTTTCCCTACTTTGTCCGCAAGGCCGCCCCGGTAAGTGGTGCTGAAGCCCTGATGGATTATCGGGTGCGTTTTTCCGGACTCCTCGATCACCACGGCTACCAGTTGACCCTGGGGGTCGAAGTACCCGTCACCTCGCTCTGTCCCTGCTCGAAGGAAATTTCCCGTTACGGGGCACACAATCAACGCTCCCATGTCACCGTGACCCTGCGAACCCGGGAGTTCGTCTGGGTGGAAGAGGTCATCGATCTGGTGGAAAGGAACGCTTCTTGCGAGCTTTACGCCATCCTCAAACGCCCCGACGAAAAACATGTCACCGAAAGGGCGTATGAAAATCCCCGCTTCGTCGAAGACATGGTGCGGGCCGTGGCTGCGGATTTGACTGAGGATGCCCGAATTTCCTGGTACACCGTCGAGTCGGAAAATTTCGAGTCCATCCACAACCACTCCGCCTACGCCTTCATCGAAGGCCACCAACAGGAAAGATGACCCGGTATGCGCTTCAATCTCTCCCTGATCCCAACGTTGAAGGAAAATCCCGTGGATGCCCATGTGGTGTCCCATCGGTTCATGCTGCGGGCAGGGCTGATCCGGCAACTGACCACCGGTATCTATAACTGGCTCCCCCTGGGATTGCGCGTCCTGCGCAAAGTGGAACACATCGTCCGTCAAGAAATGGATGGTGCCGGTGCCCAGGAAATTCTCATGCCCGCCGTACAACCCGCTGAACTCTGGGAAGAATCAGGTCGCTGGAGCCATTACGGACGCGAGCTGCTCCGCATCACCGACCGTCACGACCGCCCATTCTGTTTCGGCCCGACCCACGAAGAGGTGGTCACCGATCTCGTCCGGCGCGAAATCAAATCCTATAAACAATTGCCCGTCAATTTTTACCAGATTCAAACCAAGTTTCGCGATGAAATCCGCCCCCGCTTCGGAGTCATGCGGGGCCGGGAATTTTTGATGAAAGACGCCTACTCCTTCGACATTGACGCCGCCGGCCTCGACCGCAGCTATCAGGGCATGTTTGCAGCCTATGAACGGATTTTCAAGCGCTGTGGTCTGCGTTTCCGGGCCGTGGAGGCCGATACCGGGGCCATCGGTGGTGCCAGCTCCCATGAATTTCATGTCCTGGCCGACTCGGGTGAAGATATCATCGCCTCCTGCTCCCATTGCGGTTATGCCGCCAATCTGGAAAAGGCCCAGTCAGCCCCCTTGCCCGTTGCAGGCGCAGAGGAAACTCCGTCAGCACTCACGGATGTGTCTACACCCGGGAAAAAAACAATTGACCAAGTGGCGGCATTTCTGGCCGTCCCGCCCCAGCGAACCGTCAAATCCCTGTTGGTCCTCGATACAGAGGGGCATTGGATCCTGTTGCTCCTGCGCGGCGATCATGAACTGAATGAAATCAAGGCTTCCCAGGTAATTGGTGGTCCTCTGGTCCTGCCTGCCTCTGAAAAAATCCAGGCCGAACTCGGACTGCCGGTCGGTTCTCTGGGACCGGTTGGCATACCGGATGGCCTGCGGGTGGTGGCGGATCTGGCCTTGCAGGGAACCCGCAACATGATCTGCGGAGCCAATCGCGATGGCTGGCATCTGACCGGCGTCAACTGGGGCCGGGATCTCCCAGAACCGGAGTTCCACGACCTGCGCCAGGTCGAAGTCGGCGATCCCTGCCCGCGTTGCCCGACAGGAACCCTGAACCGGGATCGCGGTATCGAAGTGGGTCATGTCTTCAAGCTCGGTTATAAATATTCCCAGGCCATGAACGTCCGGGTGCTGGATCAGGATGGCCGGGAGCAGCATCCGATCATGGGATGTTACGGGATCGGCGTTTCCCGGATCGTGGCAGCCGCCATCGAACAAAATCACGATGACAACGGCATCCTCTGGCCGGTTTCGCTGGCTCCTTTTGCCGTGGAAATCCTGTTGGTCAACCCCAAAGATGCCCCGGCTGCCGCCGCAGCCGAAGCACTTTACGCCGAACTGCGTCGCACAGGGCTGGAGACCCTGCTGGATGATCGGGACGAACGCATCGGTGTCAAATTCAAGGATGCGGATTTGTTGGGTATTCCTTTCCGTGTCCTGGTGGGGGGTCGCAGTCTCAAGGAAGGTCTCTTCGAATTGCAGTCCCGACGGGGCGGGGAGCCGGAACGGGTGCCCCCCGCAGAAATGCCCCAAAGGTTGGCACAGCGCCTGGCCGACCTGGAACGGGCGGAGTCAACCTGACGGATAACGGAGAGCAGCGTGTTGGCCGAGCAATTCAGTGCCGCCTTGAAAGAGGCCGTCCAAGAACTGGCCGAAACCATGTTGTTTCGGGAAATCGAACCCGGTGAAGGAGATGTGGTCCCCCTGGATCAAACCGTGGATTTCAGTGCCGTGGTCAGCTACAGCGGTGCCATCCAGGGCAGTCTGTGCCTGTCGGGACCTGAGAAAAGTGTCCTGATGCTCGCATCCTCCCTGATCGGCGAACAAAAACCCTGCATGGATCCCGATCTGGAAGACTCTTTTTCCGAGATTTGTAACATCATCGGCGGCGGCGTCCAGACCCGCATGGAACCCACGTTGGGATCCATCAGCATGTCCCCCCCGGTTGTGGTTTCAGGTCACAACCACTCGGTGGTGGCCCGGGATGAATGTTATGCCTGCGTGAGTCAGCTATTCTCTCTGGAAGGGCAACAGTTTTTCACGGAAATCTTTTACATGCACCAGGATGCATCCCAATCCGGAGGGGAGTGATTCGGCATGCCACTTGATCCATCCGGCAATGACCTGGAAATGGAATTGCGGAAAACCATGACCCCCTTGTTGCGATCCCTGGCTCAGACCCTGGCCCGTGAAATGGTCCAGAAACTCCTGCCGGAGATGATCGAGCGACAGGTCCGGGCCGAAATTGTGCGCTATTGCCAGGAGGAGGCAACCCTGGCTGCGGCTGTGTCACAGGCTTTTGCCCCCCGCATCCGCCAAGTGGCCTGGAGCATGACCCGGCGGATGGTTCGGGAACGCCTGCCTCTGGTCGCGGAACAGATGGTCCAGGCCGAGATTGCCCGGATTCAACAGGAACCGTAAGACATCCAGGCCGTGTTCAGGGCTGTTTGCATTGATGCCACGTTTTCAGGGCTGTTTGCATCGATGCCATGCCATTTGATAGCCGAACTGCCCCGGCTCGCCATAGCACCAGCCGTGCGATTTCAACTGATCGCCCATCTTTTCCCGTTCATCGCAGGCGTCCCAGGTTTTTTGATCGTCTCCCGACCCGCCGCGACACCGGCCATTCAACTCGTCCCAGCGCACCAACAAGTCGGCAATTTCCTTGGATGGTTGTGCAGGGTTGGCTTGTGCCTGGACAGGATCAAGGCTGCAAGACAGACCCGCGACAAAAAAGCAACAAACCAGTGCGTTACGCTTCATTTGAAACATTCCTCTTCATGAAATCTTTTCCCTGCCTTGCAGCACCCGCCAATACTCTGGAAAAAATCATGCCCAAACGATGAGAACGCAAAGGGCACACGCCATTTCGGCCAGAAATTCAGCCTGTATTTCCGCCTGGGGCGCGGCCACACCTGCATCCTTGAGACGCTTGGTATATTTCAGGGTATCAAAGGCAAGGCCGGCCATGGTACACGTCCTGTAGGATACGGAATCGGGATGAAATATCCCGGATATTCTAGTTGATCCATCTCGCCAGTGTCCAATGAATTTCCTTGACTCTCATGCCTGGAATCCTTTCATGAATACCACTTGGAGCGGTCAGGTAAAGGAGGAACGGCCTATCTGTTTCATGTGTTTGGTACAAAATTTGCTTTAATTTCAGGCAAAGGTCCCCTCCTGTGCCCACTTTCAGGGAGGAAGTCACATGAAACAGGTGGAACGTATTGCCCGATCTTTTGCAAAAACTGAAGCAAACAGGCTGAAAGGTAAGGGTTTTCCTGTTAAGGATTCCGCCATGACATTCCCTACTCAACGTTATGAACATGTTACAGATTTTTATCATGGGTATCTTCAAACCCTGCACCATGCCCTGGCCGGCATCGATCCGGTTGCGCTAGACCGTGCCGGCAAGCTCCTGATTGATCTTTATCGGCGTGGGGGGAAACTGTTTGTGTGTGGCAATGGGGGATCGGCGGCCATAGCCAACCATCTGTTGTGCGACCATGCAAAGGGAATCCAGACCGATACCGGCCTGACCCCCAAGGTCATCAGCCTGAGCGCCAACATGGAAATCATCACCGCCATTGCCAACGACATCTCGTATGATGAAATTTTTGCCTACCAATTGGCAACTTTGGCCCAGCCGCACGATCTCCTGTTGACCATCAGTGCCTCGGGCAATTCGGAAAATATTGTCCGTGCCATCGAGTGGGCACGACAACATGCCGTGCAAACCATGGCCCTGACCGGTTTTGCCGGAGGGCGCAGCGCCCAACTGGCCGAAGTCAACATTCATGTGGCCGTCTCCAACTACGGCATCGTGGAGGACGCCCACCAGGCCATCATGCATATGCTGGCCCAGTTCATCCGCCAATGGCACATGACCCCGGAACTTGTTACGCAACGAAAATTTTAATGAGTTGCCCAACGGAAATGTTCATGAATCGCCTGCTGCTCTGCACCGATCTGGATCGAACCCTGTTGCCAAACGGAAACTTTCCGGAATCACCCGGGGTACGAACACTCTTTGCCACCCTGGTGCGTCGGCCTGAAGTGACCCTGGCATATGTCAGTGGCCGCAATTTGTCGCAAATCATGGCGGTTATCGCCGAGTATGGCGTGCCCCTGCCGGATTTGGCCATTTGCGACGTGGGAGCCACCATCTGTCGCAGGCAGGAAAACACCTGGTACCCCTGGCATGCCTGGAACGAAACCCTTGCCCCTGCCTGGCAAAATATGAGCAGTTGGCAAATCGCTCCTCTTCTGCAAACCATCCCGAACATCCGAAAACAGCCGGAGGCCCATCAAAATACTCACAAACTGAGCTATTATGCCGATTCAGAGAGCGACAGCAGGGAGTTGCGCAGGCAGATCGAAGCAATTCTGCACCCCAAAGGCATCCGGACCTCGATCATCTGGAGTATCGACGACCTGGATGATGTGGGCATGCTCGATATTCTGCCGGAAGGGTGTTCCAAGTATCACGCCATGCGTTTTGCCATGGATCAGCTCGACTTCACCCCCGAAGAAACGCTCTTTGCCGGCGACAGTGGCAACGATCTGGACGTGTTGTGCAGTCCCCTCCCCTCTGTCCTGGTCGCCAATGCCCGTGCCGACATACGGCAAGAAGCCATCGACCGGAACCAACGCAACGGTCATCCGGAATCCCTCTATCTGGCTACGGGAAACTTCCGGAATTTGAATGGCAATTTTGCTGCCGGCATCCTGGAGGGTCTGGTACACCACCTTCCTCAAACTGCCACATGGTTCTGAAAATTTGATATATGCAAAAATATTGGTTCCAATCGATCTAAAATATTCGTAAAATCGGTCCATGCCATCCTGGAGCAATACCATATGGGATCAGATCCTCCTCCATCCGATCCCGGACCGCAGACAGGAAGATCGCCTCACATCTTCCGACCGGCGCCGGGATGCGCGCTACGGCTTTTTTCACCCCGTCACCCTGATCACAAATGCCGGACGGCGTGTCACCGGCTACTCCCGTAATGCCAGCATGAACGGTCTCTTCATGGTCCCCATGGAAGATGCCATGGATACGCAGACCCTTCTTCCGGATACCATCCGCCCCGGCGAAAAAGCCAATCTGATCTTTCCCGACGGCAACCAGATGATTGAATTTTCCTGTCGGGTCGTGCGCGTCACCCATAAAGGGATTGCCCTGATCTGGTAGATGCCGGTCATGATTTTTTCTGCATATTTTCTTCCTGGCCAAGACGACACCACTCCCGAATCAAACAAGCCTCGCAACGCGGACGCCGTGCCTGACACACATACCGGCCATGCAGAATCAACCAATGGTGCGCATGCGGCAGGAACTGCGCGGGAACCACCTGGAGAAGCCTGTTTTCGACCTGGGCCGGGGTTTTGCCGGGTGCCAGACCAGTCCGGTTGGCAACCCGGAACACATGCGTATCGACGGCCAGCGTCGGCTGCCCGAAGATCATGTTCAAGACAACGTTGGCAGTCTTGCGCCCGACTCCCGGCAACGACTCCAGATCAGCACGCTCCCCGGGAACCTTTCCTCCATACCTGGTCAACAACTCCTGACTCAGGCGATAGATATTCCGGGCCTTGGTGTTGTAGAGACCAATCTGGCGAATCAATTGCCCGATGGCCTCTTCACCCAAGGCCACCATGGCCTGTGGATCGGGAGCAGCGGCAAACAGCACCGGTGTTACCCGGTTCACCACCTGGTCCGTTGCCTGGGCCGAAAGAACCACGGCCACCAGCAGTTCAAAAGGATTTTCATACCTGAGTTCACCACGCGGCAAAGGGTTGGCAGACTGAAATGCAGAAAAAACTGCCATTACGGAGGATTTTTTCATATGCTGACAGCAAAGTCCGTCGAGGGTTACCTGCAAGAGAACTGATCCATGCCCGAATTGGAACATCCCAGTACCTGCCCCCTGGATTGCCCCAGTGCCTGCGCCCTGCTGATCCGCACCGACCCCAAAGGCCGTCTGGTCTCGATTCGCGGCAACCCGGATCACCCCTACACCCGGGGTGTCATCTGCGGCAAGGTCAACCGTTACCGGGATATCCAGGAAGGACCCCGCATCGGTCACCCCCTGCTCCGCACAGGTACCAGGGGAAAAGGCCAATTCCGCAAGGCCACCTGGGACGAGGCCCTTGATCTTGTAGCCCAGAATATTCTCAGTGCCATGCGCCAGTACGGACCGGAGAGCATTTTCCCATACTATTATGGCGGCACCATGGGCGTGGTGCAAAGACCCGCCATGGATCGCCTCACCCATCGGGCCGGCTGGTCACGGATTGAAAAAAATATTTGTGGCAGCATCGGCCAGGCTGGATGGCAGGCCGGCGTCGGCCAGGGCATCGGCCCGGATCCCCGGGAAATTCCGGAGAGCGACCTGATCATCCTTTGGGGCATCAATGCCGCGTCCACCCATATCACCTTGATGCCTTTCATCAAGGAGGCCCGCCGTCGGGGAGCCTACCTGGTCGTGGTGGATCCCTACCGAAACCGGACTGCCCGCCTCGCCGACCGCCACATCCCCTTGCGCCCGGGAACCGATGCCGCCCTGGCCACGGCCATGATCCATGTCCTCCTTGAAGAGGGCTTCGACGATAAATCCTATCTGGCCACCTTTACGGATTTTGATGCGGAATTGCATACCCACCTTCGCTCCCGCACCCCGGAATGGGCCTCGGCCATCACCGGTCTGCCACCCGAAGAGATCCGCGCCTTTGCCCGCCGTTATGGACGTGCCAAAGCACCCTTCATTCGCCTGGGTTATGGCATGACCCGGCAATACAATGGTGCCGTCAATCTGCACGCCGTCACCTGCCTGCCCACCATCACCGGAGCCTGGAAGCATCCGGGAGGCGGTGCCCTGCTCAGCACCGGGGATGCCCAGCGCGTGAATGATGAACCCGTCCGCCAAACCGCCTGGATGGCCTCTCCAAAGCCACGTCTTCTGGACATGAGCCGTCTGGGAGCCATCCTCACGGACCATACCCTGGCCCCACCCGTGACCGTTCTGATCGTCTCCAACGCCAATCCGGCGGCATCCTGCCCCGACCTGCGCCGAGTCCATGCCGGGCTGGCCCGCCCCAATCTTTTCACCGTGGTCCACGAACAGGTCATGACCGACACAGCCCTCTGGGCCGATGTCGTCCTCCCCGCCACAACCTTCCTGGAACATGAGGATCTCTACAAGTCCTACGGCCAATACACCCTGCAACATGCCAAACCCATACTTCCCCCCTTCCAGGAGGCACGCTGCAACCACGACCTGGTCAACGACCTGGCCATCCGCCTGGGATACCAAGAAAAACCTTTTACCCAATCGGTTGCCGAAACCCTGGAAGAGGTCTTGACAGCTTCACAGTTGCCGCCCCGGGAGCAATGGCACGGAAAAACCTGGCTTGACCTGGCACCGGAACCGGATGCAGCCCATTTTCGGCAGGGTTTTTCCAAACCGGATGGACGCTTTCATTTTCGACCGGAATGGCATGACGAACGGATGCCAAAATTTCCCGATCACTGGGCCGTCAACAGTCGCGACCGTTACAGTCATGCCGAACGCTATCCCCTGGACTTCATGACCCCGCCCGCCCACGACGTTCTCAATTCCACTTTCACGGCTGCTGAAGAGCCACGTCGTCGCCGGGGGCACCCCGTGGTCTGGATTCATCCAGATGATGCCGCCTCTCGTGGCATCAAGGACCAAGCCCCGGTCTCAGTGTTCAACGATCTGGGTGGCCTGACCATGACCGCCAGGGTCACCACCGATGTCCGTCCGGGACTCTGTCTATGCGAGTCCAACTATCATGGCGCGGAATTTCCCGAAGGAATCTCCCTGAACGCCCTGACCCACGCCGACCGTGTGGCGCCCCATGGAGGCGCAGCTTTTCATGACAACCGGGTGGAAGTCCGTGCCCTGGAACGCTGGGGACGAGAACATTCATTTCCAATCTTTTGATTGCCATGCCAAATTCTTCCAGAGGCTGTCAATAAATTATCGAATGAAAAATCGGGAAAAAAGATTTTATTGGGGCTCCGCCCCAAACCCCGCCAAGAGGAAGGGCACAGCCCT
>JADGCO010000103.1 GCA_015228935.1 Magnetococcales bacterium
CCCTTCCTCCTGGCGGGGTTTGGGGCGGAGCCCCAATAAAATCTTCCTTTCCAATGTTTTTTATCCGAGGGTTAATAGGCAGCCTCTAATAAATTGTTAATTTCAAAAAACGAATGAAAAACTGGGATAGACGTCCAAGAGGAAGGGCTGTGCCCTTTCTCTTGGCGGGGTTTGGGGCAAAGCCATATCGAAAGAAAAAATCGCCTTTCCTGAGGACCTTTCAGAATTGAACCGCTTACGTTCAACGGGTTGCAAGGGAATGTTGAACAGTATATCAAATGCAATCTGGTTGCCAAAAGTGACATTGAGACCGGTTTTCTCTCATCGGAGCCATCATGCCTGAGCTTCCTGAAGTGGAAACCATCCGGCGTTCTATTGTTGGATGGATTGTGGGCAGAAAAATTTGCGCCATCGATGTGCGTCGTGCTGATCTGCGCTGGCCGATTCCGACCGCCTTGTTGCAACAAAAAGCCATCGGCAACATGATCCAGGGTGTGGAACGCCGGGGCAAATATCTCCTGCTGGTTTGTGCCACCGGGCGGATTTTGCTGCATTTTGGCATGACCGGATCGCTTCGCCGGGTCAAGCTGGACGATCCCTGGCAAAAACATGATCACGTTGCCCTGGAACTGGGGGAAAACCTTGCCCTGCGATTGCATGATCCACGGCGCTTTGGGGCGGTTCTCTGGCTTGAAAAAACAGCCTGGGAAAAACACCCCTTGTTGGCCAACCTGGGCGTGGAGCCTCTGGAAGAAGATTTTCATGGCGAATACCTGTTCACCCGTTCCCGCCATCGCCGGGTTTCCATCAAAAATTTTCTCATGGATGCCAGGATTGTGGTCGGCGTGGGGAACATCTATGCCAACGAGGCCTTGTTTCTGGCCGGCTTGGACCCGCTCCAGCCCGCCGGACTCCTCGGCCGGGAAGCGTGCCAACGTCTGGCCACCACCATTCGGGAACTTCTCTCTGCGGCCATTGCTCAGGGGGGTACCACTTTCAGGGATTTCAGGGACAGCGATGGCAGACCTGGTTACTTTCGCATGGCACTCTGCGTGTATCAAAAGGAGGGAAAACCCTGTATCCGTTGTGGAACAAGGATCCGAATGGTGCGCAACGGTGGTCGGGCGACCTTTTTCTGCCCTGGTTGTCAGGGTAGTGGCGGCGGCTGAGGATTTGTGCGCCATTTATGGCCGTGATTTTCCCGCATGTAGGGTTCGTCTTTTTGCACCAGGGTCAGATTGGGCGTCGTGCCGAACACAAGGGTATTGTCCGGAATATCCTGATCCTTGACGTAGGCATCGGCGGCAATGACCACATGGGAGCCGATCCGGCATTGCCCCACCACCATGGCGCGGGCATGCAGGGTGACATGATCCCCGAAAACCGGGTAGAAGCCCCGATTGTTGCCGACCGTGCAGTTTTGGGAAAAAATGAAATAATTGCCATAAGTAGCCCGCCCCATGGTGGTTCCCATCACGTGGTCGAGATAAAATATGTCCGGCAAAACCACATCATAGAATAAATCGACTGCACCCAGGGTCTTGTTCAGCATGAATACCATGGAGGCCACTCTTGGGTTCTGGAAATCCTTCCACAGGGAGTGGGAGACATAGTAGAGAAAGATGGTATACTGCCCGGAATGGTATGGATCGAACCACACCTCACCATCCCGGGTATAGTATTTGTCGTTGATATGGCAAAAACAATACGTGGTTCTGATCAGGGCCTGGTGGACGGCATCGGCCAGGGTTCTGCCATGTGTTTTGCGATCAAAGAGAAACAGACTGGTCAATTGGTGGGCCAACAAATCGACCAGTTCCGTTTCCGGCAGGGCATAACACATGGTGGTTGGAATCACAGCGGATTTTTGCATGACCATAAGAGTCTGTCCATTAACTTTTGGATAAAAAAAATTGGAAAGAAAGTTCGGTTTTTTTTGAAACTAACATGTTATTAAACAACCTCTAAGAGAATTGCCTCGACCGTTCAGGTCGTCAGTTGGAGGATACTCTCCACGTCCAGCGGTTTTGGATCGGCCAGGGTTGCCTGCAAACGGGCTTCATCGAACAACATTCGATTGGCTGCATCGAATGTCAGATCCAGGACTTCGCACCGCCGCCGCCAGAGATCCATGGCTGCCAGGGAGTAGGGATCGATATCTGGATGCCAGAAATAATAGATGGGTCGATCCGTGCGCAGGGCCAGCATGGTGGTCGTGGAGCGGGAGAGCAGGATGAGACAGGCATCCGCTTCATGCCAGACATGTTCATAAGGTCGCCGTTCCACCGGAACATTCGCGCCGAACAAGCTCTCCTCGTTTTTCCAGGTACCATCTGGATGGGCCTTGTAAATAACCCGATAGCCCCACGATTGCAACAGCCTGATCAGCCGGATATGAAAATCCAGGATGATGGCCATGGCCAGGTTGCAGCGGGGCAATTCAGGGGTAATGGGCGTTCCCATAACCATGATCGACCGGATTTTGCCACCAAAGGGATGGGTATTGATCAGGGGATGGTGCCATTCGGCGGATTCAATGTGGTTGATGCGGCAATTGAACTGGACCGGATAATCCTGAATGCCTGCCATGAAACGGTGTGCTGCCGGTCGGGAGCGACAGTAAAACATATCGGCATTGACCAGATCGACCAATGTCAGGGCATTGACAATCCAGTAGGGATAATCGGCATGCTGGTTGGAGTGGACCCTGCCGCCGGTCTCTTTGGCAATCATGGCCAGCAAGGTGGCCGTATATCCTCCCAGCGACCCCAAAAAACAATCCAGGGGTCGGCCATGGAGAATTTTGTATAAATATTTGTAATCCATGATGGCCGTGCGCATTTGGGGGAGCATGACCGCTTCCAGCATGCCGGAAAATTCGGCCATGGAAACTTCCATGCGATGTTCTTCCTGAAAGTTTTGGAAATACTCCCGACATTTTTGCATGGTTTCTTGCAGACTTTGCTCTTCGTCGGCGTTGAGTTTTTCTGGCCGATCCAGAAAGCAATAGGGATTTCTGATCCGGTAATCCCAGGCATATGAGATTGTTTTGGGCAGGGGAATATTGTTGATCCGGAGCAGGGGTCTGGGCAGGCGCAGGGCGTCCACAATCCGCATGCCGACAATCTGCAAGTTGCGAAAAATAAACCGTTTCAAGCGTCCGGTTTGATCATAACGGCTCGTGACCAGATGCTGGATCGAATCCTGATGAATCCCCGTTGCTGCCGACAACAGGCTCAATCCAGGAATATTCTGTTTTTGAATAATATTTTGCAGATGACGCAAATAGAGCCATTGTGCCATCCACAGGTACAGTCCTTTTTTCAAAAACAGTGCCTTGTTGCCGGGAGTGGGGTTGACGGCATACTGTTGGATGGCAAAATGGGTCCAGCCCATATGGAGATCATAGTGCAATAAAGGGGCGGCTGGCCAACGGAATGCGGGGGTTCCCAACACCCCGAAATCAAAGGCAATATTTTGGTCCGGTCCCAGAATGACGGAGTTTCCCGAAAGCTGTTCGCTGGTCGTGTCGTTCATGAACCGGTGTCTTTCTGTTTAGAGGCTGTCTGATAACTTGTTGATTTCAAAAAAAACGAATGAAAAACTGGGGTGGAGGTCCAGGAGGAAGCGGCTCCGCCCTTCCTCCTGGCGGGTTTGGGGGCGGAGCCCCAATAAAATCTTTCTTTCCAATTTATTTATCCGAGGGTTAATGGGCAGCCTCTTACAGGATCAGTTCCTTGGTGCTGGCAACAGGGAGGGTCTGTTTCCGGAAGAAGATGTCGTGTTGGTGTTGCCAATCTTGAAGAAGCCAACGGCTTCATTCAATTTGGTGGAATATTCGACCATTTCATCGGCTGTTCCGGACATTTCCTCGGAGGCAGCGGCATTTTGTTGGATCACGGTGTCCAAATCCTGAAGGGCGGAGTTGACTCTGTCGGCACCTTCGTGTTGTTCCCGGCTGGCGGCGGAAATTTCCTGGATCAGGTTGGCTGTTTTTTGAATGTCCGGGACCAGTTTGGCCATGATGCTGCCGGCCTTTTCCGACACGGAGACCGTGGAAGCCGACAGGGAGCGAATTTCGCCGGCGGCGGTTTGGCTGCGTTCGGCGAGTTTGCGAACTTCTCCCGCCACGACGGCAAACCCCTTGCCGTGTTCACCGGCGCGGGCGGCTTCAATGGCGGCATTCAGGGCCAGGAGGTTGGTTTGCCGGGCAATTTCTTCGATGATGGAAATTTTACCGGCAATTTCCTTCATGGCTGCGACCGCTTCTGCCACGGCCTGTCCGCCTTCATTGGCATCTTTGGCTGCTTGCAGGGCAATTTTTTCGGTTTGCAGGGAGTTGTCGGTATTTTGTTGAATATTTTCAACGATTTGCTTCATGGATGTGGAGGTTTGTTCCACAGAAGCGGCCTGTTGGGCAGCGCCTTGCGAGACGGTCTGGCTGGAAATGGAGAGTTCCTGACTGCCGGCGGTCACGTGGGTCGCTGCATCCCGCACCCGCAATACCACACCCCGGATGGTATCCGACATGGAAGAAAGAGAACGGAAAAGCTCGCCGATTTCATCCCTGCGGGTCATGGCACAATGCACGCCGAGATCGCCCTCGGCCAGGCTGACGAACATATGCTTGCATTCGATGAGCGGTCCGGTAATGTTTTTGGCCAGAATCTGTGAAGCCACGAGCAAAAGGGCAACGGCCGCACCCAGAACGCTCACGAAGATCCAGAAGTGTTCCATGAAAATGACATCCACGTCATCCAGGTAGATGCCGGAGCCAATGATCCAGCCCCATGGAGCGAAGCCTTTTACATAGGAAATTTTGGCCACCGGCTGATTGAAACCCGGCTTGGGCCAGAGATAATCGACCAGGCCTTCCCCTTTTTGTTTGACAACATCCACCATGGCCACGAACAATTTCTTGCCAGCCGGGTCGGCACTGCCGGAGAGGTCTTTGCCATCCAGTTCCGGTTTGAAGGGATGCATGACCATCTTGGGATACATATCGTTGATCCAGAAATAATTCTGGCCTTCATAACGCAGAATCTTGATCAATCCCAGGGCCGAGGCCTGTGCCTGTTCCCGGGTCAGTTTTCCGGATTTTTCCAGGGATTCAAAATGGGCAAATATTCCATGTACGGACTCAACGACGCTCTTGGTCTTTAATTGACGGTCTTCCAGCAGTACCTCTTTGAATGTCTGAGCCGTGAATACTCCCAAGGCAAGCATGCCCAGGAAAGCCAGGAGAATGATCAAGCGAACCTTAGTCGCGACTGACAAGTTACCCAGAAGTTCCTTCATTTTTCTTTCCTTATTATGGTTATATATATCTTCCACACATTCTAGCCATTTCTTCTTGGCTGTCAAGAGACGTCGCTGTTTTTTTTGTGTCATTGGTCGGGTCAGGGCAGATCCGGGCAATAGAACGACGTTTTTCCTCCTGGCACGGGAAACTGGCATGATGCAGGGAGATGAATTCCTGAAACCTCATACCCCTGGCATCGATCCTTCCCTGTTTAATGATATAAACAATTGATTTCTTTGGATAATCATATATTCCAAAAAAAAGTTATGAAAAATAATAATCCAGGCATTGCACGTTGCAGGGATTATGATAAACTATTAGCGTTCAAGGGTTGTGAACCGGTGTGGCATAGCGACTGCCGTGAGGAGGTATCTGCTGTGATTGATAATAAGAATTCTATATTTTGGGCCAAACGACAAGAAGATTCAGCCTGTATTCATTGGCATCCGTTGGTTCATCATTGTCTGGAAGTCGCCAGTGTTTTGCATGCTCTCATGGAAACAGGGGTGATGCGGAAACGTCTGGCAAGGGCCGTAGCGCGTGATGATTTTACGCCACAACAGGTGGTCAGGCTCGCGGTCCTGGCAGCCTGGCATGATGCCGGAAAATGCAATCTTGGCTTCCAGGAACAATATGATGAAATAATCCCTCCCTGGCAGACACATGGTCATGTGCGGGAAATATTCAAATTGATCTTCGATTCGCCATCCGGACAGGAAGGTTGTCAGGCCATGGAGTTGGCAGCCATGGAAAAATGGCTTCAAAATCCAGATGATCTGATCTATTGGTTGTGGTCCGTGTTTTGTCACCATGGCCGCCCACTGGCAGGAGATCCCTTTTTCCAGGGTATGCCCTCGCGCAGTGAATTGAAAAAAATCAGTTCAAAAGTATGGCTGAAGAACTCCCGTCGTGACCCCCTGGCTGGCTTGTTGGAATTGTCCAAAGCCATGCGTCAGGTATTTCCCGATGCGTTTCGAGCCGTGCCGGATCCCCTGCCTCTGACGCCACCCTTGCAGCATTTGTTCAATGGATTGCTGACCCTGGCCGACTGGATCGGTTCCGATGCCGACCGTTTTTTTCCTTATGCGGAGAGCCAGGAGATTCCCGCCGCCGACCTCCTGCGCCAAAAATCCAGGTTGGCGTTGCAACATCTCGGCTACGATACAACGGATGCACGTACCAACCTCAAGCAAAAGCCAATAATATTTTCTGATTTGTTCGGTTATGCCACGCCCAATCCGATACAACAAAAAATGGCCGGTCTCGATCCAGACCCGAATGGAAACATTGTTATTCTGGAGGCGGAAACAGGGGCCGGAAAAACCGAAGCCGCCCTGCTTTATTTCTTGAAATTGTTTCAAGAGGGGTTGGTGGATGGACTCTATTTTGCCCTGCCCACCCGGGCAGCAGCGGTGCAGATCCATGCCCGGGTTCAGCAAGCTGTGGCCACGGCTCTCGGTCCGGATCATCCGCCGGTGGTGTTGGCCGTGCCGGGTTATCTTCAGGTGGATGAGGTCAGAGGAGTTCGCCTGCCATCATCGGCAACGCTTTGGTCGGATGATCAGGATCGTTATCGCTATCGGGGCTGGGCAGCAGAGCATCCCAAGCGCTATTTCGCGGCGGCAATCGCCGTGGGGACCGTGGATCAGGTCCTGCTGTCAGCCCTTTCCGTGCCACATGCCCATATGCGGGCGGCAGCACTCAGTCGGTTGCTGCTGGTGGTGGATGAAGTGCATGCCTCCGATGCCTACATGACCACCATCCTCCAGGAGGTGATCACCCGGCAGGTGGCCGTGGGGGGGCATGTGCTGCTCATGTCGGCCACCCTCGGTTCCGCCATACGCACCCGCTTTCTGCATGGACCACGGGCCGAACTTCCCCCGCCAGAGGTGGCGGCTGCCACGCCCTATCCCCTGATCACCACGCAACGCAGCACGCAAAATCAGTGGCCTGTTCCGGGCGAAGGGTTGGGCAAGGTGGTCCATATCTCCCCCCTGAATCTGGCCGATGACACGGAGATCGTGGCCGCCATGGCCTTGACCGCAGCACGGGCAGGGGCACGGGTTCTCGTGATTCGCAATACGGTGCATTGGGTCATCGAAACCCAAATGCAACTCGAAGCACAGGCCGGGAGTGAAAGCAATCTGTTGATGCAGTGCATGCATAAACCCGCCCCGCATCATGCCCGTTTTGCTGCCGGTGACCGCAAGCTGTTGGATGCCGCCGTCACCAAAGGCCTTGGCAAACAGGCCAACAGGAATGGCGGTCTGGTGGTGATCAGTTCCCAGACCACAGAACAAAGCCTGGATATCGATGCCGATTACTTGATCACGGATCTGTGCCCCATGGATGTGCTGTTGCAGCGCATCGGGCGTTTGCATCGTCATCCGCGCACGCAGCGTCCCGAGGGTTATGCACATCCCCGCCTGGTGTTGTTGCTGCCGGAAAATGAGCTGGATGGCTATCTGGAAGCCAATGGCCAGGTGGCGCAATCGGCCATGGGGCATGGCTGGGGCAGCATCTATGACGATATGCGCGTTCTGGCAGCCACCTGGGAAACCCTCGCGGCGACACCCTCCATCACCATTCCCGCCGACAATCGGCGGCTTGTGGAGGCCGTCACCCATCCGGACAACCTTGCACAATTGGCCGAAAAACGCGGCAAAATCTGGCAGCAACATGGCGAAGGACTTTTCGGCAAAAAGGCCGCCCAAAAAAATCTGGCCCGGGCAGGGCTTTATGATCGCGGCAAATGGCTGCACGAATGTGGTTTCACGGAGCTGACCGACGTTCGCCTGACGACCCGGCTGGGTTTGCAGGACCGGCAGGTGCAGTTCGATCCGGTCCCCATGGGGCCTTTTGGCATACCCGTACCCATGCTCACCATTCCCGGTCGTTGGCTGGGTGATCAAAAGCTCTCCGATGCAGCCTGTCCAGAAGCTGTATTGGCAGATGATGGCATCATTGAATTCATGTTGGGTGAGCGACGGTTTCGTTATGACCGTCTGGGGTTGCGTCCCGTTGTGTGACTGTCAAAACAAGAGAAAGAAAATGAGGAGACCATGGACAACAATTTATTGACCGATCCGATCCTTCGCGTGGATACCACGTCTGGAAGCCGAAAACGGCTCTCTTTGCCAGGCGTCATGGCGGACCTGATGCAGGGCGAGATCATCTCCTTTGCCGCCCTGCAAGCCCATCAAAATCATGCCTGGCATGCCTTTCTGGTCCAGCTTGCCGCCATGGCCCTGCACCGGGCCGATCAGGCAACACCCCCTGTGGAAGAGAAAAAATGGCGGGAGATGTTACGCCATTTGACGCTCGACTGGTCCTGGGATGAACCCTGGCGACTTGTGGTGGAGGATCTGGGCAAGCCGGCTTTCATGCAGCCGCCGGTTCCGGAAAACTCCCTGAAAGGATTCAAAAATCAGTATGCCCAGCCCGATCAGATCGACGTTCTCGTCACCGCCAAGAATCACGATATCAAAATGGCCCGTATCGACCATCCCCAACCCGACAACTGGATCATGGCCCTGGTCAGTCTGCAAACCATGGAGGGATTTATGGGGGCTGGAAATTATGGCATTGCGCGCATGAATGGGGGGTTTGCCAGTCGGCCCGGCGTGGGAATTCGTCCAGATCCCCTTTGGGGATCCCACTTTCGCCAGGATCTGACCGTATTACGCCAGGATCGTGATGCCCTGCTGGAGCGTTATCCGGATTTTTATCAAAAAAAGGATGGTGCTGCCCTGCTTTGGTTGTTGCCTTGGGATGGTCTGACCTCTCTCTCCCTCGCCGATCTGGATCCATATTTCATTGAGATTTGTCGCCGGGTGCGTTTTTCTTCTGGACCAAAAGGCCCGCTTGCCCATATCAGCACAAGCAAGGCGACCCGTATTCTTGCCAAGGATTTCAAAGGAGTCCTGGGAGATCCCTGGACGCCCATCCGGACTGACAAGGAAGAAACATCACTGACCGTTACCGGCAAGGGATTCGATTATGACCTTGCTGCCAGATTGCTTCTGGGGGATGGGGGGTATCGTTTTTCTCCGGCCCAAATCCAGGGGATCCACGTCCAACAGGGCCAGGGGGAATTTTATGCGCGTGCCCTGGCTCGTGGTCAGGGAGTCAGCGAAGGGTATCACGAACGCCGCATTCCCATACCCACGCGAGTCAAGGCCATTCTCAGCCAACCCGACAAACGGGCATCCTTGGCGGCCCTCGCCACACAACGGGTTGACCAGAGCGGCATCATGGCCAACAAGGTGTTGAAACCGGCCTTGTTGACCATGATTCAAGAAGCCCCGGATAAATTGAACTTCAAGGATCGTCGCGCCGACCCCTGGCTCATGGATCTGGATCACCAGGTGGACGATGAATTTTTTCCCTCTTTGTGGCGCACTCTGGAAAATAGCCGCGAAGAAGCGGAAATCGACTGGTTGTCTTTTCTGCGTAAAACTTCCCAGGCCATCATGGCGTCGGCTAATAATGCCCTGATCGGAGGAGGCGCACGCCGCTATAAAACGATTACGGCTGCCGAACGCACATTTTATGGTGCCCTGTTCAAAAACTTTGCTGTCTTGCGAAAAAATGAAGGCCAAACAAATGCAGAATAAACGAATATAAAATACATGTCGGAAAAGGAGAGTATTTCATGAATGAGCAGGCAGAGAGTCTGGATCTGGCCGGGGATGGCCTGGAGGGAAAAATTCGCCTTCTGGTATCCCGCATGGCTCGAGGTATCGAAGAGGGCGGCCTCGGTACCGGTGAAATGGCCGAGTTGCGGCGCTGGCGCTTTGGCGGGGAGATACATCCGACCGCCTGGCGTCTACTGGCCCGTCACGTGTTTTCGGAACATGAGCCAAGTCGCGCCCTGGAAGATCGTTGGTTGGCCGTCCTTTCCGGCATGGCGCTCATGGCTCCCAATCACCATCGTTCCGGGGCGGCTCCGGGATGGGTGTTGGCGACTGCCGGATATTCTGAAAACCGTTTTCACAAGCTCCTCAACAGCCGGCATGAAGCCTTTTTCGATGCTGTGGACCGCACCTGCCGCTTTTTGCGAGCCAAGGGAGAAGCCGTGGATTGGACCCGTTTTGCCCCTTTCATCCTGACCATGGACCCCGACAAGGCGGAACTCCAGCGCCGTACCCTGGCCAGAGACTATTTTTCCCATGCACAAAACTGAACATCAACAACAAAAACATCACAAAAACACACAGGAGATCTCATCCCATGTTGAATTCCCGCTTTATCCAGATTCATTATCTGACCGGATATTCGGCCACCCTGCTCAATCGTGATGATGCCGGTTTGGCCAAGCGTCTCCCTTTTGGTGGTACCACCCGCACCCGGGTTTCGTCCCAGTGTCTCAAACGGCATTGGCGTACCGCCGAAGACAGCCATGCCCTGGCCGCCCTGCAAAATGTCGAAATGAGTTTGCGATCCCGGCATATTTTCGATGAAAAGGTGGCGCGTCCCCTCATCGAACAGGAAGGTCTCGACCGGAAAAAGGTGGAAGCGGCTGTGGCCGCTTTTCAGGATCAACTTCTCGGCAGCAGTGCCCGGGCCAAGAAAGAAAAAAAGGAAAAATCTGAAAAGGGTGAAAAAGGCGAGACATCCACCTACCTCCAAACAAGCCAGGTGGTGATTCTGGGCTGGCCGGAGGTGCGTTTCATTCAGGATAAGGTGCGCACCATTCTTGCCGGAGCAGCGGACATTGATGCTGTCAACAAGGGGATTGAAGCACTTTTCAATGCGGAAGGCAAAAAAAATATGAAGGCACTTCTCGCCGCAGCCCAATTGCCCGCCGGTCTCGATGCCGCCTTGTTTGGACGCATGGTCACCAGTGATTTTCTGGCCCGTCTGGATGCCGCCATTCATGTGGCCCATGCTTTCACGGTGCATGAACATGAACTGGAAACCGATTATTTTTCGGCCCTGGACGACCTGCTTCAGGAATCCGGCGAATTGGGATCGGGGCATATCAACGACAGTGAACTGACCAGTGGCATATTCTATGGCTATGTGGTGGTGGATGTGCCTTTGCTGGTCTCCAACCTGACGGGTTGCCAACGCGAGGGTTGGGAATCTGCCGACCGCACCTTGCCGGCCCGGGTGGTGGAAAATTTGCTGCATTTGATTGCCACGGTCTCGCCCGGAGCCAAAAAAGGAGCCACGGCACCTTATGCCTACGCCGAAATGCTCCTGGTCGAGAGTGGCAACCGCCAGCCCCGCACGTTGGCCAATGCGTTTCGCAAACCGGTTCCCAACAAGGGGCGCGAGGATGTTCGTGATGTTGCCATTGCCCAGCTCGGGGACTATCTGAAAAAATTCGATGCCATGTACGGCGGTGGCGAAGTGCGCAAGGTGGTATCCATGGCGGACACCTCGGCCCTGCATGCAGAAAGCGTTGCCGGTCTGGACGAGTTGGCCCGGTGGAGTGCCAATCAGATCAGGGGGGTGGCGTAATGGAGATGCTGATTCTCCGCCTGGAAGCCCCTTTGTTGGCTTTCGGTGGTCCCACGGTCGATCAGAAAGGGGTGATTCGTCCTTTTCCGGCGGCTTCCATGCTCACCGGTCTGCTGGGCAATGCCCTGGGTTGGGATCATGCCGATACGGATCTTCTGGATCGGCTGCAAGCGAGAGTGCGTTTTGCGGCCCGTCTGGACCGGGAGGGTGAGGAGGTATTGGATTATCAAACTGTCGATCTGGGCCAGGATTTCATGGACATGAAAAAGCTGGGTTGGACGACGCGCGGAGAGATGGAACATCGTGGTTCCGGGAGCGCGACTTCCGGGACCCACATCCGTTTTCGTCCCTATCGGGCCGATGCCTTGTGTACGGTGGCTTTGACCCTGGAACCGGCAGACCTTGCACCGACTCTCACCGACTTGGCCATTGCCTTGCGGGAACCGGCCCGACCTCTCTTTTTGGGACGCAAGCCCTGCCTGCCCAGTACACCCATTCTGGCTGGACGCATGGAAGCGGCAACCTTGCATGCAGCCTTGACCGTTTTCAACCATCAGGATGTTGAGCCGGAAATGTTGTTCAGTCCGAAAAACGGCATGCGTGCCTGTTGGCCTCCGGGTCAGGGTCCTGAAGACCCGGACACCACGCTCCTCAACCTCCTGACGGACCAACGCGACTGGCAAAATCAGATCCATTGTGGGCAACGGCTGGTGCGCATGGGCATGATTCATCCGCAACGGGGAGACCAACATGGTTGAACCATTTTACATGATGCAGCTTCAACTTCCCGCCCGGCTTGTTTATCAAACCCTGATCCAATATGACGCCAAAATGGGTTCGGACGATGGGTATCGTTTGCATGCCTTGTTGGTGGGTTTGTTTGGTGAGGCGGCTCCCAGGCCTTTTTGTTACCGGACTGTTGGCCGACATGTGGAAGTTCTGGGGTACTCTGACCAGAATGCCGACATGTTGCTGGAGAGTGCCCGCCTGTTTGGTGAGCCGGCCATTGTGACGGAATTGCAGGGACATTTGCATGCCAAGCCGGTACCCGAGGTTGCCGCTGGTCGGCGATTGGGCTTTCGGGTCAATGTGTTGCCCACGGTGCGAACGTGCAGTCGGCACTTCAGAAAAAAAGGTGCCGAGGTGGATGTCTGGGTGGCAGCCTGCAGGCAGCAAGCCGACAATGGTCTTTCCTTGGAGCGGGGGGTGGTCTACGCCAACTGGTTCAGGGAGTCTGTCGAACGTCAGGGTGGGGTCAAGGTGGAGAGTTTACGCATGGATGCCATGCGGGGATTGCGTCTTGCCCGTCGCACGGCGGAGCGTGGCTTCAAACATCACGAAAAAAGGGAGGTGGTTTTTCAAGGTACCTTGGAAACGGTGGATGCGGTTCCCCCGCAGGCGCGGGGATAGACCCGCGATACTGTCATCCGGTCCCGATCCGCCATCGGTTCCCCCGCAGGCGCGGGGATAGACCTGAGATTTACGACCGCCTTGCAGGCTATGTTGCGGTTCCCCCGCAGGCGCGGGGATAGACCCCGCCGATACTTGGGATAAAGTTGATTGGATTGGGTTCCCCCGCAGGCGCGGGGATAGACCCTGGACCCACTGCCATTTATCAGATGTCAGCCCGGTTCCCCCGCAGGCGCGGGGATAGACCCGCACGGTATTCCATGTCCGGGATGTATTGAAAGGTTCCCCCGCAGGCGCGGGGATAGACCGT
>JADGCO010000104.1 GCA_015228935.1 Magnetococcales bacterium
CCCCACTGGGGGATGAATCCCCCAGACCCCCTCTTTTTTTTCATTTTGTTTTTTTGGACGGGGTTTTAAATGGCACACACGGTCGTTATTGGAGGCGGAATTTCTGGACTGGCCACCGCCTGGTTTCTCTCCCGTCAGGGAAAAACAATCACTGTTCTGGAAAGCCAAAACCGGGTTGGAGGCATGATCCATACCTCCCATCGTCAGAACTACTTGATCGAACATGGCCCCAATTCCACCCTGCAAAAGCCGGGAGACCCAACCGATGGTCTGGGACGCTTGGTGGCCGGTCTGGATATTTCCGAACGTCTCGCTGTTGCCAATCCCCAAGCCGCCCGCCGCTACGTTTGCAAGAATGGTCGGCTGCTTCCACTACCGGCATCTCCCCCACAGTTCCTGCGCACCCCGCTCTTTTCCTGGCCAGCCAAACTGCGTCTGCTGCTGGAGCCATTCGTGGCTCAAGGTGACGAAAACGAAAGCATCGGAAGTTTCGTGACGCGCCGCCTGGGTCGGGAATTTCTGGATTATGCCGTGGAACCATTTGTCAGTGGGGTTTACGCCGGAAATCCCTGGCAATTGTCGGTGGCCGCCGCAGTGCCACGGATTTATGCCCTGGAGTTTGAATATGGTTCCCTGATCCGGGGGGCATTGGCCCTCGGGCGCTTGCGAAAGGCAACAGGAATGCCTGCGGGACGCCTGGTCGCTTTCGATACCGGAATGGAATTGCTTCCCCAAACCATCGCCGCAAAACTTCCTCCCGATACCGTGCATACGGGTTCGCATGTCACCTGCCTGGAAGCGACCGGAACAAAAGGTTGGCGGGTGACCTGGGAAAAAGGGAATGAAAAAAATCAAATTCAGGCATCCCAGGTCGTGCTGGCTGTTCCGGCCATGGCCGCCGCACAATTACTTGAACCACTCTCTCCCGTTGCAGCACAACTCCTGAAAAAAATTTCCTATGCCCCCATTGTTTCCATGGGCATGGGTTTCAAGCGCTCACAGGTCGGGCATCCCCTGGATGGGTTTGGCTTCCTGGTGCCACGTCGGGAAAATGTGCGGACTTTGGGTGCCCTTTTTTCCAGTACTCTGTTTGCCCGGCGTGCCCCGGAACAGCATGTGCTGCTGACCTCGTTCATGGGCGGAGCGACTGATCCGGAAGCTGTACATGAAGCGGAGCAACTTCTGACAGATCAGGTTTTGCAGGATTTGCAAAAAATTCTGAATATTCAAGGAACTCCTGAATTGATGCAGGTTACGGGGCATCGCCAGGCCATTCCGCAATATGCCTTAGGCCATCTGGATCTTTTGCGTGATCTCGATGCCGCCATGGCTCCCTGGCAGGGTTTGAGTTTCCGGGCCAATTGGCGGGATGGTATTTCCGTGGCGGATTGCGTCAAAAATGCCGAAATATTAGCAAATCAATTGAAAAATAAAGAATAATTAACGTTTGAAAAACTGGGATCTTTTATTTTGAATTGGTTCTGGATAGCACTACTGCGCGGCGAAAGTTGATTGGGTGCATATTTTGCCGATATAAAATGGATCGCGCCGGAAATGACAACATGAATGGGCAAAACAGCCATGGCAAGATTGGTCGTTCTGGATACGGAAACCACCGGCATGTCCCCGGAAGCCGGGCATCGCATTGTCGAGATCGGTTGCGTGGAACTCGTCGAAATGCGACTCAAGGAGACCCGGCAATGGTATATCGATCCTGAACGAGATATTCCGGAAGAGGTGATTCGCATCCATGGCATCACCCGGGAAATGGTGGCCGGCAAACCCAAATTTGCTGAAATGGCGGACGAGTTCCTGGAGTTTATCGGCGAGGATCCCCTGGTCATTCACAATGCGGCATTTGATCTGGGATTTATCAATGCCGAGTTGACCCGGGCCGGTCGGGTGCCCCTCGATCCGGAACGCGCCATCGATACCATGCGACTGGCACGGCGGCGTCTGGGTGGTGGTCTGGTCAATCTTGACGCCTTGTGCCAGCGCCTGGATGTGGACAACAGCCAACGCGACCGGCATGGTGCCTTGCTCGATGCGCAGCTTTTGGCACGGGTCTACATCGAACTGGAAGGCGGCAACCAGTTCCGTCTCGCCCTGACAACCTCCGATCCGGTGGAAACGGTCGCCGCTCCCTTACCCGCAACACCTTCCAAGGTGCTTCCTCCGCGAGAATGGCCTATTTCCCCACAGGAGGCAGCAGAGCATGCGAATTATCGCAATTTTCTGCAAAAGGAGAGTGGCAAGTCTCTGGACTGGCCCGATTGATCCATCAGACATGTCCCGGCCTGCCAGACCTCCATCCCGATCTGGCAACCCGGAACACTTTCCATCCTCACCTGCGCCTGGAGATCAGACCGTCGCTCAATAGCGAACCTGCTTGACCTCCAGAACATTTTCCACCCGCAGAAGAGCCGCCATGATGGCTGCCGGAACCTCCTGATCGACATTGATGAAGGCGATGGCGTGGCCGCCAACAGCGACGCGCCCCAGATGAAAATTGGCAATATTGACGCCCGCCTCTCCCAGAATGGTCCCAACCCGACCAATCAACCCGGGTGCATCCTGATTGGCAATGAACAGGAGATTGCCTTCCGGGGTCGCTTCGATGGGCACATTGTTCATGGCGACCACACGGGGTTGAAAACCATTGAACAAGGTACCGGAAATGGAGCGTTCCCGCTTTTCGGTCGTGATGGTGACATTGATCAGGGAGGTAAAGCCCTGCTGGGATCGACTGTGAACCGTTTCAACGACTTCGATGGCTCGTTCTTCGGCAATCAGGGGTGCGTTGACCAGATTGACGCCGGTCTCCAGCATGGGGGTCAGAATGCTGTTGAGAATGGTGTTGGTGATCGGCTTCAGTTTCAGCTTGCTCACCTCCCCTTCGTAGGAGACGTGAATTTTTTTGACACCGGCTTCCGTCAACTGCCCCAGGGTGGTTCCCAGCTTGTCGGCCAGATTGAGGAAGGGCCGCAGACCGGGCAACTCCTCTTCGGAGACCGAGGGAATGTTGAGCGCATTCTGGATGGTCCCGCTCAACAGGTAGTCGGAAATCTGCTGGGCAATCTGGATGGCGACATTGACCTGTGCCTCCCGGGTCGAAGCCCCCAGGTGCGGGGTCAGGACCACATTGTCAAACTCGAACAGCGGATGATCCTTGGCCGGTTCCTTTTCGAACACGTCCAGGGCGGCAGCAAAAATTTTCCCCGATTTCAGGGCATCGTAGAGGGCTGTTTCGTCGATGATGCCACCCCGGGCACAGTTGACGATGATGACCCCGTCCTTCATCCGAGCGAAGGCCGAGGCATTGACGATATGGCGCGTGTTGCGGGTCATGGGGGTATGGACGGTCAGGACATCGATGCGCGGCCAGAAGGCGTCCAGATTGTCCACCAGCTCCACCCCCATATCCTCGGCGCGTTCCTTGCTGATGAAGGGATCATAGGCCAGGACATGCATCCCGAGACCCAGAAAACGCTCCACCACCAGGGCACCGATATTGCCGATGCCAATGATGCCCAGGGTCTTGCGATAGAGTTCCCGACCCATGAAACGGCTCTTTTCCCATTTGCTTTGCCGGGTCGAAGCCGTCGCTGCCGGAATTTGACGGGCTGCTGCCAGGGTCAGGGCGATGGTATGCTCCGCCGTGGTGACGGTATTGCCGAACGGGGTGTTCATGACGATCACCCCATGTTTGGATGCGGCTGGAATATCCACGTTGTCAACCCCGATCCCGGCACGACCAATCACCTTGAGTCGGGTACCGGCCTGGATCAGATCGCTCGTCAGGCGGGTTGCCGAGCGGATGGCAACACCGTCATATTGGCCGATGATGGCCTTCAAATCCTCGGGAGTGATCCCCGGTTTATAGTCTACGTCGATACCCCGGGTGCGAAAAACCTCTTCAGCCTTGGGGGACATCTTGTCGGCGATCAGCACTTTGGGCATGGTTCTTTTCCTTGTCTTTACAAGTCAACATTTTTGATCAAAAAAGTTCACATCTTTAAAGTGGACTCGGTTTAGCATAGGCGATGGTGAAATGACAAGCACTGCAATCAAAGGTAAAAATTCCGCACCAAAAGAAAAAAATTTCGGACGGGTCTTGATTGTGGCCGGTTCTGATCCAGTGGCCGGGGCTGGCTTGCAGGCCGATCTCAAGACGGTCAGCGCCATCGGTGGCTACGCCATGACGGCGGTCACGGCCATCACGGTCCAGGATACCCGTCAGGTGTACGATTTTTTGCCCCTGGAACCGGACTGGGTGGCCAGGCAGATGCGGGTGGTGTTGCAGGACGTAGGTGCCGACTGTGTCAAACTGGGCATGTTGGGTTCACCGGGTATTGTCGCGGCTGTCGCGGCTGTTCTGGCTGACCATCCCGGGTTGCCGGTGGTGGCCGATCCGATCCTGGTGGCTGGCGGTGGCGGATCTCTGGCAAAGGAGGGGGCCGCGACAGTTTTGCGGAATCTCCTGTTGCCCCGGGTGACCTTGTTGACACCCAATGTCCCGGAAGCGGAAGTGTTGACCGGATTGACCATCGATTCCACGGCCACCATGGAACAGGCTGCCCAACAATTGGCCAGAATCGGCTGTCGCGTCTTGTTGACGGGTGGTCACCTCGCCTCCGGTGAGATCATCCGGGATCTTTTTTTTGATGGGCAAACGTGCCACTGGTTTGCATCCCCCCGGCGTGCCGGACCTGGATTCCATGGCACGGGTTGCACGTTGGCCTCCGCCGTGGCCACCGGCGTGGCCCAGGGCATGACCCTGCATGATGCGGTGGCGCATGGACTTGACTATGTGCGGCGTGCCGTGGCAGGCAGCTTGTCTCTTGGGCAGGGACAGTTGTTGTTGCGGCATTTTTTGGGTCTTGATGATGAATGAAGGGGTGGGACAGAAGGTTCAGGGGGAAGCGGCTTGACCCCTCTTCCCCCTGGTTCGTTCGTGTTTACAGGTCAAAAAGTCGAAAATTCATCTTCAGTTTCATGGTGTTCTTCACCGGATTTGCGTGCCGGGGCAGGCAAAGCCTTGCGTGCGGGTGCTTGGGGATGCACGGCCTGGGTTTTGGGTTTGACAGGGTGTGATCGTTTGGCCGACTGTTGTCGAGCCGTATGATCCTGTTGACCAAGGTTGAAGAAGGCGACGGAGTGCGCCATCGCCTTGGCTTGGGCGTTCAGTTCTTCCGCAGCAGCAGCCAGCTCTTCGGAAGTGGCCGCATTCTGCTGGACCACATGGTCGAGCTGTTGAATCGATTCACCGATTTGGGCGATGCCTTCGCGTTGTTGCCGACTGCATTCCGCAATACCCCGGATGCGCTCTGCCGTATCCTGAATGTCGGGTACCAGCTTGTCGATGATTTGACCCGCCTGTTCGGAAATGCTGACGCTGGAAGAAGAGAGGTGACTGATTTCTCCAGCGGCAATCTGGCTGCGTTCGGCCAGCTTTCTCACCTCTGCGGCAACCACAGCGAAACCTTTGCCGTGTTCACCGGCTCGTGCTGCCTCGATGGCCGCATTCAGAGCCAGCAGGTTGGTTTGCCGGGCGATTTCTTCAATAATGCTGATTTTTGAAGCAATTTCCTTCATCGCCTTGACCGCCTGATTGACGGCTTCACCTCCCCTGGCCGCATCCTGAGAGGCCTTGGTGGCAATGGTCTGGGTGGTGTTGGAACTGTCTGTGTTGAGTTGGCAACTGCCCATCATCTCTTCCATGGCCGACGAAGTCGTTTCCAGGGATGCCGACTGTTCGGATGTTCCCTGGGAAAGAGTTTGCGCGGAATCCGTAATGGCATCGCTGCCATTCGAAACCTGCCCGGCAGCCGTGACGACTTCACCGATGATCTCGCGCAACTTTTCCGCCATGCCTTTCAATGTTTCCGCCAGTTGGCCAATTTCATCCTTTTGATTCAATTGTATGGTGGCCGTCAGATCGCCTTTTGCAACCTGTTGGGCAAAGGCCACTCCCTGAGTCAGACTGCTCACGATTTTGCGGGTCAGGAAGAAAGCAATCAACAGCCCAATCAATACCGCCAGCACACTGACCATGACGATCATGGTTATGGCGGATACAATTTTTTCATTGGCATGTTTTTCTGTTGTTTCGCTGCGCTTTGCGGCATTATCCACCAATTTTTCAATGGATTCCCGGTGGGCCTTGTAGAGACTTTCCATCTCTTTCATGATCGCGACAGATTTATCCCGGTTGCCATTTTGCATCTCTTTCGAATATTCACCCGTGGCTAATGAAAAAAACGCCATGGCCGATTTGTGGGCATTTTCCATCAGGGGCAACAATTCAGGATCCAATTGTGTTTTCAACCAAAAATTATGGCGTTCTTCATACTCCTTTTTTACTTTGGCCAACGTCTGGATGGATTTGTTGAGTTCCTCCCTGGAGGTTGCACCGTTCATCTCCTGCACCACTTCCCAGGACTCCAGAATGAAGAGTGGTGGGGGCAACACATCCGCCAACAGGTCCTTGAAAAGGACGATTCGTCCATAGACCGGGCCATTGACCTTATAGGTTCCAATGGTATCCAATGCAGTCAAAGAGACGAAAATCAGTAACACCAATACGAATCCAAAACCCAGACCAAGCTTGACCCCTAGTTTCAAATCGTTGACGAATGCCATCTTCTGTCCTTTCTTTCTCATTTTTTATTTTGTTATATACCAGATCAAATACTGGTTGCTTGTAAGCTGCCTGTAGCGGCAGTAAAACACACAGAGACACGGAGGTTTCGACAAAAAACATGCTGAACCGTATCTATCCTGGAAACATGGAAATAAAAGAATTGTGAGAAAGATGTTGTTTGAAGGGGATCATCATCCTGCGGAGTTGGGGAGAAGTTTTGACAAAGCCTTTCATAGTCTGGCCTTTTCGATCATAATATAATTTAATGCCGTCCCTTCTGCAAAATCAAGTAAATATTTTTTGCCGGCCTGAAATCCTTGGGAAAAAATTCAATAATGACAGTTTTTTCTTTTCTTGGATCTGAGCCGTTTTGTATAATCCAGATCACCATAATGCCCTAATTAAAAAATATTAAGAATTAAACGCCATGATTCAGGAAAAGAAATGCCATGCCAAAATCCGAAAGCATCTCCAAAAAAATACTGCCCGCATGGGTGATCCTCCTGGGCTTGGGAGTCTGTCAGGACGTTGCGCTCGTGCAGGGTGAGGAGTCCGCACGCGCATCTTCGCCGGAGGCTGTGAAACAGGAAATAGAAAAATCAAATCAACAAGTCATCAAATTTCATCAAGCAGGCAAATATAAAGAAGCCATTGAAATTGCAATAAAATCGGTCGCCATGTCCGAAAAGTCACTGGGACCGGATCACCCCGATGTGGCTATGAGTCTGAACAATCTGGCGGAGTTGTATCGAAGGCAAGGCCGGTATGAAGAGGCGGAGCCGCTCTACAAACGATCCCTGGCCATTTCGGAAAAGGCCAGGGGAGGGGAACATCCTGCCGTGGCCATGGGTATGAACAATCTGGCGGGATTGTACATGATGCAGGGCCAACATGACCTGGCCGAGCCGTTGTTCAAACGAGCCTTGGCCATTTGGGAAAAGGCCCAGGGACCAGAACATCTGGACGTGGTGCAAAGCCTGAACAATTTGGCGATATGGTATCAAAAACAAGGTCAGCATGCCCTGGCCGGGCCGCTGTTCGAACGATCCCTGGCCATTCGGGAAAAGGCCCTGGGTCCGGAACATCCGGATGTGGCGGCCAGTCTGGACGATTTGGCAGAATCATATGACGCGCAAGGTCGGCGTGAAGAGGCAGAGTCGTTGTACAAGCGTGCCCTGGCGATCAAGGAGAAGAGCCTGGGACCGGATCACCCATCCGTGGATCAAAGCCTGAACTTTTTGGCAGATCTGTATCGCATGCAAGGTCAGTTTGCCCTGATCGAGCCTCTCTATAAACGGTCCCTGGCCATCCGGGAAAAGGCGCTGGGTGCAGATCATCCTGAAGTGGCTGTCGCCCTGAGCAATTTGGCCATGCTGTATCAAACTCTCGGCGAGAATGCCTTGGCGGAGTCGTTGCACAAAAAATCCCTGGCCATTTTGGAAAAAATTCTGGGACCCGATCACCCCGATGTAGCCACCAGGCTGAACAATCTGGCGGCGTTGTATCACGGGCAAGGTCAGTATGCCCAGGCCGAGCCGCTGTTCAAACGGTCTCTGGCGATTGCGGAAAAGGTTTTGGGACCCGATCATCCCGATGTGGCCAACAGCCTGAACAATCTTGGGGCACTCTATCGGGAGCAGGGCCAGTGTGCCCAGGCCGAACCGCTGCTCATTCGATCCCTGGCCATCATGGAAAAGACCCAGGGACCCGATCATCCCCATATTGTCTCCATCCTGAATAATCTGGCGAAATTGTATGATGGACAAGGCCAGCAGGAAAAAGCCGCGCCGCTGCGCAAACGTGCAAGGTCGATCCAGGAAAAAGCCAAAGAAAAACAACCTCTCCCAAATGCGTCTCCCACCGTTCCCGAACTTATGAAAAATGGCAATGCCGCAAGTCAGAAAGAGGATTGTGACCAGGCCATTGTCAATTATTCGGATATCCTGGCGAAGGATGATAAAAATATCGATGCATATTTGAAAAGAAGTGCCTGCTATGAACAGAAAGAACTTTATAAAGAGGCCATCCAGGATGCAAACAGGGTTGTTTTGTTGGATAAATATAATCTTGACGGGTTGAATTCCCTCGGATGGTATTATATTTTAAATGAACAATTTAAAGAGGCACAGGAAATTTTACTGCGTGCCCACGCGCTGGATGCGTGGGATTTGGCAATAACCGTCAATCTCGGACACACATATCTATTGACAGGAAAGGTCAATGAAGCCCAAAAATATTATGATGAATCATTGAATTTATTAGAATCAGCAGCGGAATTTAACGAAGGAGTGGGGACTGATTTTGAATTGTTCATAAAAAAGGGGTGGATGGTTGATGATGTCAAGAAAGAATTGGCCAGGATTAAAAATGCATATGAACTCGTGAAGGAAAAAATATCGGCGCGAGAAGAGATTGCCAAACTGGATCAACAGTTTCAGCAGCTCCATCAGACAGGAAAATATCAGGAAGCCGGTGATTATGCCCGGAAAGCCGTTGCGATGGCCGAAAAAATCCTGGGACCGGAACACCCTGATATGGCCCTGAGCCTGAACAATCTGGCGGAATCGTATCAAGCCAAAGGCCAGTATGACCAGGCAGAGCCGTTGTTCAAACAATCCCTGGCGATCAACGAGAAGGTTTTTGGTTCACAACATGTCGCAGTGGCCATCACTTCGAACAATTTGGCGGAACTGTATCGAGTGTTGGGCCGGTATGCCGAGGTAGAGCCACTGAGCAAACGATCCCTGGCAATCTTTGAGAAGACACTGGGACTAGAACATTCTGTCGTAGCCCAGAGCCTGAATAATTTGGCGTTATTATATAGTGGGCAGGGCCGGTATACCGAGGCAGAGCCGCTGTTCAAACGATCCCTGGAAATTTGGGAGAAAATCCTGGGACCAGAAGATCTCAAGGTGGCCTTGAGCCTGAACAATATGGCGGCAATGTATATATCGCAGGGTCAGTATGATCGTGCGGATGTGGTGTTGCAGCGTATATCGGCAATCAGGGAAAAGTCCGCAACACCAGAACATCCCGATTTGGTCATGAGCCTGAACAGTCTGGCGGCACTGTATAAATATACAGGCCGGCATGCCCAGGCCGAGCCGTTGCTCAAACAATTTCTGGCGATCAGTGAAAAAAGCGAGGGAGCAGAACATCCTCGTGTGGCTTTGGGCCTGTCCAATCTGGCGGAACTCTATACAGTGCAAGGCCAGTATGCCATGGCTGAACCGCTGTTCAAACGCGCACTGGCAATCCATGAGAAGGTTTTTGGCCCGGAACATCCAAAAGTGGTCAACATTTTGCGGGATTTGACAGAACTGTATGTGAAACAAGAGCGGTATGCTGCGGCTGAATCACTGATCAAACGCATCCTGGAGAGCAGGGAAAAGGCGCTGGGGCCGGAACATCCAGAGGTGGTTCGCACCTTGAACAGTTGGGCGGCATTGCATCTGGTGCAGGGGCAGCATGAAAAAGCCTTTGCCCTGATGGCGCGTGCTTTTCGAGTTGCCAACAGTTTTCTGGAGCGGAATCTGTGGCATGTCGGGGAAAAAACCCGCGAGTCGTATCTCGAACAGGTGGACTATGAAGATGCCTATATCTCCCTGTTGAGTTACATGAACAATGATGAAACAGCCAAAGAGGCTCTCTTCCATTCCCTGGCCCGCAAGGGGTTGTTGCTGGATATCAACTCGGCAATCGATGATGTGGCACGTGGCGGAAAATATCCGGAATTGAAGGAAAAAGCGGATCTTTTGGATATCCGTAAACAGGAATTGGCACAATTGGCGTCGAGTGGTTCAGACAAGAAACAGCAGTCCGAACTGCTGGGCAGGGAAATTGACAAGCTGGAAGCGGAATTGGCCGGCAAGGTGCAGCCCCTGCTCCAGAACAAGTTTGCCGTGGATCCCGACAGGGTTTTGTCGGCATTGCAATCCGGTCAGGTGTTGGTGGATTTTCTGGTGTTTCGGGAGTTCGATTATAAAACCCTGCAATTTCAGAAATGGCAGATCATGGCCCTGGTCGTTGATCCCCAGGTCAAACCGGTGATCCGCATGGTGAAATTGGGCGAAAAGGATCCCGTCTCCAGCCAGATCAAGGCCTATCGACAAGCGAAGAAAGAGTCAGACAGTGCGATGATGGAGGATCTGGCCAAAAAACTTCAAACCTTTTTCTGGCAACCTTTGCAGCCGCTGTTGGTGGGAAAGAGTACCGTCTATCTGGTGCCGGACAAAATATTATACATGTTGCCCTTCAACGTCTTGAAGGACGAACAGGGAAATTTTTTCGGTCTGCCCATCAAGCTGAATTTGCGCGTCTCGGCCCGTGATGTGGTGGAACAGGGAAAAATATCCGCCCCGGTGGTGGAACAGGGAAAAATATCCGCCCCAAATGCGTCTCCCACCGTTCCCGAACTTATGAAAAATGGCAATGCCGCAAGTCAGAAAGAGGATTGTGACCAGGCCATTGTCAATTATTCGGATATCCTGGCGAAGGATGATAAAAATATCGATGCATATTTGAAAAGAAGTGCCTGCTATGAACAGAAAGAACTTTATAAAGAGGCCATCCAGGATGCAAACAGGGTTGTTTTGTTGGATAAATATAATCTTGACGGGTTGAATTCCCTCGGATGGTATTATATTTTAAATGAACAATTTAAAGAGGCACAAGAAACCATATTGCGTGCCTACAGGCTGGATGCGTGGGATTTGGCAGTAAACGTCAATCTGGGACATACGTATTTATTGACCGGGAAGGTCAATGAAGCCAAAAAATATTATGATGAATCACTGAATTTTTTAAAATCGGCGGCAATATTTGAAAAAGGAGTGGTGGCTGATTTTGAATTATTCATAAAAAAAGGGTGGATGGTTGAAGATGTCAAAAAGGAATTGGCCAGGATTAAAAACGCTTATGAACTCATGAAGGAAAAAATATCAGCGCGAGAAGAAATTGCAAAACTCGATCAACAATTCAAGCAACTTTATCAATCGGGAAAATATCAGGAAGCTGTTGATCTTGCCAGGAAAGCCGTTGCGATGGCCGAGAAAAATTTGGGACCGGAACATCCTGACCTGGCCCTGAGCCTGTATAATCTGGCGGAGGCGTATCGAGTCAAAGAGCAGTATGACCAGGCGGAACCGTTGTTCAAACAATCCCTGGCCATGCGCGAGAAGGTTTTGGGAGCAAACCCTGTTGAAGTGGCTGTCAGCCAGTACAGTTTGGCGGAACTGTATCGGGCGCAAGGCCGGAACAGCCAGGCAGAGTCGTTGTACAAACGCACTTTGGCCATTTTTGCAAAGGCACTGGGACCGGAACACCCCAATGTGGCCAGCAACCTGAACAGTCTGGCCATACTGTATAAGAATACAGGCCAGTATGCCTTGGCAGAGTCGTTGTTCAGGCAGTTTACGGCGATCATGGAAACCACATGGGGAGCAGACCATCCCGAAGTGTCTACCGGGCTGAACAACCTGGCCGAACTGTATCGGGAGCAGGGCAGGTATGACGAGGCAGAGACGTTGTTCAAGCGCGCATTGGCCATTCTGGAAAAGGAGAGACCGGAACACATCCATGTGGCGAGAAGCCTGAACAATCTGGCGGTCACGTATCAGGCACAAGGCCGGTATGCCCTGGCGGAGTCCCTGCTCAATCAGGCATTGACGATCCATGAAAAAGCCCTGGGGCCGGAACATGCCATGGTGGCCGACAACCTGGACAATCTGGCCATGCTGTATCGAGTGCAAGACCGGAATGAACAGGCCGTGCCGTTGTATCAACGCGCCCTGGCGATCCGGGAAAAGGGTTTGGGAGCGGACCACTTGCAAGCGTCTGCCAGCCTGGATCGTTTGGCGGTCGTGTATCATATGCAGGGCCGGTATGCCGAGGCGGAATCGCTGTACAAACGCTCGCTGGCGATCCTGGAAAAGGAGTTGGGACCGGAACATGTCCAGGTGGCTGCCAACCTGACCACTCTGGCGGCCATGTATCATGTCCAGGACCGTCTTGCCGATGCGGAGCCGTTGTACCGGCGCGCCCTGGCCATCCGGGAAAAAAAACTGGGACCGGAACATGTGGATGTGGCCCAAAGTTTGACATTTCTGGCGAGATTGTACCTGTTGAACAAGCAGTATGCCGAGGCGGAACCGCTGTACAAACGTTCCCTGGCGATCCGGGAAAAAAAACTGGGGCCGAATCATGTGGAGGTGGCCGGGAATCTTGAAAAATTGGCGACTCTCTATGAGGCACAAGGGCTGCATGCGGTGGCGGAATCCCTGTTCAAACGCGCCTTGGCAATCCAGGAGAGAGCTTCCGGAGCAGATCATCCAGATGTGGCCAACATATTGAACAGTTTAGCGGAATTGTCCATGGAGCAGGGCGCGTATGCCGTGGCGGAACCGTTGTTCAAGCGGGCATTGGCCATCCGGGAGAAGGTGCTGCAACCGGACCATCCCAAAGTGATCGATTGTCTGAACCCATCTTCGCAGCTTTGCCCATTTTTCGAGCTGTTTTTGAGATGATTTCAAG
>JADGCO010000105.1 GCA_015228935.1 Magnetococcales bacterium
CCACCCGCCACGCCGCCCACCCCCACCGTTGACAGTGGCATATCCACAACACCGGCAACCAGTCAAACCATGCCAACCGTGGACAACGAAAAAACAGCCACACCCCAGCCGCGCCCCATGGCAATTTCCCCGGAAAAAAGTCCCCCCGCTCCCACTGAAAATTCCAGCACAGGAAGTGCGGCCAAAAATGCGGGAGAAACTCCCGACAAGGGAAGTGCAACCAAAATTGCCGGAGAAACTCCCGACAAAGGAAGTGCGGCCAAAAATGCGGGAGAACATTCCACCAAGGGAAATATGGCCAGCCAGGATCAAGTCGCAAAGGCCCGTAACGACCTGATGGAACGCCTCGAAAAAAGCCTTCAGGAAAAAAATCTGGCTTTTGAATCAGACCGCCATGCAGGCATGATTTTTCTTCCCGAGCTGTTCCAGTTTTCCCTGGCATCCTCGACCCTGGAAACCCGCAAACAGGATAAAATCAAATCCGCCATGGAGGCCTTTGCAGAAGTTCTTCCCTGTTTTGCCAGCGGTAATGATACACTGGCAGCGTGTGCGGGCGAGCCCAGTCCAATCAAGCTCAGGGGAATATCCATCGTCGGCAAATCCAATCACGCAGGGGATCAGGCCCGCCGGGCAACCAACATGACCCTGGCCTTTGGCCGGGCGTCCGTTGCCTTCCAGGCCATGATCCGAACCCATGCCAAACTCTTCAATTTATTGGGAAGTGATGGACATGGTCTGTTTCGCATCGAGGCCATGGGGGTCAAGGAGACCCAGCCGGAAATGCTCCGGCGGGTGGAATTCCACCTCTTCATGGCTGAACCTGGAGAATCCGTCAACGCCAGGTAAATGGATCGCCAATTCATCACCGCCAGGTGAGTTTGCGACTCCGGCAAGCGCCAGAATGAGGCACCCTGGCAGGCAACAGCACTCCTGGCCAGCCGGGAAAACTGTTGAACCGCAATCCTGGTCAGCCAGGAAGATATTCAAGGAGTCTGCCATGTTTTTTCTGCTGCCAATCTGGCTTGGGGCCAGCATGGGACTCGGGTTGGGCATGCTCGCCTTCCAGAGCCGTCACCCACAACACCCGGGCACCTCGACACCCGGTCAACAAGGTTTGCAACCAGGCAAAGGTGACCTCCTGGTCAACTGCGAAATCCTGATTGACGAGGAAGGGGAAGAACAACTCCTGCTGGCCACCGAAGAAATTCCCCTGGACAATCGCCAAGGCTCGCACAACATGGTCAGCGAACATGAATTCAGCCGGTCGGCCAAGGTGGAACTGGACCTGTCCAGAAACCATGAAGTGGAAGGGGGATTCAGTGCCGACCTCTGGAAAATTGTCCAAAACAAGGCCTCCCTGGCCGTCTCAAAACGCTGGGGAATCAAGGTGGGCAGCGAAATCAAACGCCGGGTCACCCTGCGGTTTACCGTCGGAGCCGGCTGCATGGTGTGTCACCACATCCGCTGGAAACAAAACCTGCGCCGGGGCGTGTTCCGGATTGCGCATCCCCATGGCACCCTGAAACTGCCCTACATGGTCAGCTACGGGCTTTCCCACGAAGTGGTGACCGTTGCCGCCGATCCGCACAACGGGCAAAGTTGCGTGATGCAACTGCCCCAGAAAAGCGAACAGGAAACGCAAACTGTCTGAGAGATCGGGGTTCTCGGCAAATTGGAAACGTCTGAAAACGTTCTTGAAGAGACAGTAAAAGAAAAGCGGGATCCCAAACCGTTGGCCGTCTACGGCCAAACGGTGGTTAATCTGTTGTCGGCAGATGCCAATACAGAAGCCCCGGTGTGTCTCTTGCCGATCTATAACAGAGACCAGATCCTCTGCCAGGAAAGTTACCAGGAATTTTTTCTCCATGCCCAGGATCTGTGGTCAGATACCCTGCGGGCCATCTCCCTGTTGCAGGACAACCTGGCCCAGGAAAAAGCCCTGCTTGCCGCCGCAGACCCCGCCCAATCAAACAAGATTCAAACCCCTATCCTGGATCGCTTCCAAACCTTCCAGAAAGCCATCAACACCGGAGATGAGGAGAGTATCGAAGACAATCCGTTTCTCAAACTGACCCGGATGATCTTTCATCTCAACATGGAGTCTGCCAAAGGGGTCCTGCTGGACAACATGACCAAGGCGTTTGCCAAACGTGAACGCATGAACATGCATCCCATCCCCACTCCCCGGGAAATCTGGAAATTTTCCGGTGGCCGACACCCCTCATTTGGACGCCGTGTCACGGCCACCGTGCGCTGGCTGATCATCGGCACCAAGCCTTTCATCTCCATCCTGCTCTTCCTCCTCTCCACGTTGACCACGTTTCGCGGAGTCAACGAACTTTTGCAACTGCCCATCACAGAAAAAATGTTTGGCACTCTTTTTCAGGGCCTGTCAGGAGAAACAGCCCGCTACATCGTCAGCCTGGCCGTGGGCATCTCCCTCTCATTGGCCATTCTCGACTTCAAGGGACGTCTTTTCCAGGGGCTGGCCGAAAAAGGACGCCTCTGGAAAGGTCTCTTCCATGCCGTCGCCACCAATCCCCGCTGGATCATCCTGGCCACAGGACTCACCCTGTTTTCCATCTATACCAATTATGACGGCATTGTCTCCCTGGTTTCCAAACAGGGCGAACTGCAAAAACAATGGATCGATATTCGTGGCCGGGTGGAACAGGTTCTGGGGAACGAACGCACAGCCAATCCAGACAATCCACAAACGCTGCATGGCCTGAAAATGGCCCTGAACCTGACCGTCAACCAGGCCGTCCATACATTCACCAGACTGCCCGAAGATGAACTCCTGGGAATTGCCTCCAGTCAGGATCCCCGCAAAGGTCCGCGTTACTGGGCCAAACATTTTGTGGTTTTTGGCGGCTATACCGAAGGAACGGTCGATCTGCCACGGGTGTATGCCAATACGGAAAACTCGCGCCAGGTCAACGCCATTCTTCTGGGATCCGGATTGAACTTCAATAAAAGCATCGAAGAAAAAATACGCGAACTGGCCACCCGCTATTCTCAACATTTCAACAAGACAAACCAGGAAATCCACCAGAATTTGCAAAAACTCGATGAAATCATGAAGCCAAAAGATCGCTCATGGTTTGAGTTGCGTCGCTTCATGACTCTCGAATACTACGATATCAACGTCTTGATGCAAAAGATAACATCCGCATTCGAGGAAAACAAACGGGTCTACGATGATGTGGCCACGGATTTGAACAGGCTGATCCACCAGCATGTGACTGTCCTGCGCCAGGTCGATAAATACGGCAATACCCGCCCGGTCGAATACACCATTTCCGCCACCGTGGATGCCCCGGCCATCGAGGGTATCGAAGCCCTGAAAAAAGGGGTCATCCCCGTCGCCACCCACAAGGATATCACCGCCCTGAACCGCTTTCTCTCGGATGAATACGGTGCCACCCAGGCCGGTATTCTCCTGATGGGCATCCTCCTCTTTTCCATTTCCCTGGATCTCGGCGAACTCCTGTTGTTTACCCGCTATACCATCAGGATTGCCAAAAAAGATGAAAAGGTGACAGAAAACAAAGCCAACCTTGTTTCGGTATGGAACGATGAATTCCTCGGCAGGGTCAGGGAATTCTTCGAAAAAAAAGAGGTCTGGTTTGCCCTCCTGAGCTGGTTGCCACGTCCCTCCGAAATATTGATGCGCGACGCCCTGTTCCTGTGGCTGTACAAAATGGACAGTGAACTGCAATTCAGCGGGTGCAAAACGAGCTTATGGATCAAGTGGCTCATCTGGCTCCGCCGCCTGTTCCGCTCGACCATACGCAAGGAAATCTGCTACGGATTCCAGGCCTGGGATCGTGCCCTGGATCGCATCGAACATAATCTGGAAAAATATAATGGCCAGTTTCTCGGCATCCTGTACCCAGGACTGTACTGGGACAATAAATTGAACAAACTCTCCCTGGTGCAATTGGGAAACCGCCTGACAAATGGCATGAAACAAGGGCAGGAACGATTTGAACTGTCCCTGAAACAATCCTGCGGCGGTTCCCTGTGCAATAAAATCGTCACCAGGGAAAAAGGAATCAAAGAATCAAAATCCAGACTTCAAAAGGATTTTGAAATGACCCTCAACAATGCCTTCAGGGAACTCGATCCACAGGCCAGACGCAAACGCAAAGAACATCGTCAAGGATCCAATATTCCCGCCAAATATTCCGGAAACAAACAACCCTGTAGCGCATGCGGCAAACCCGGATTCAGGCATGCATGGCGTTGCATGATCCTCCGGTTGAACGACGGGTGCCAGCATGATATGCAAAATGATCCGTATATATTAATTCTGCAAAAAAACATTGTCTATTTTTTGATATATTATATTTACTGTCCCTTGTGGCGGGGAACGCACCTGTTGTTCATGGTATCCTTCATTCATGAAAACCATTTATTCCCCTGGTCCCGTCGCAAGTTTCTTTATGATTTTTGCATATCCAACAGAGGAAGAACAGAAAAAAACAGGATGAAGTCCGCCGAGAAGAACAGCATTGTTGATATTGAAAACATATTGACAAGAATTCCGCTTTTCAGGACTGACAAGATCAATAAAGTCCGCGACAAGCTTGGCAGTTTTGACGAAGATTGGGCAAAATCTTGGAAGTTATCCATACTTCACTATGAAAAAGTGATCAAGGAAATCGAAGAAGAAGCAAGAATGATTCGGGGCCTTGGCAAGGATGCCCACGACGTGGCAGACGAAATGCTGCTGTACGAAAACAATTCGAGCCTCGGATCTCTTTTGTATTATGAAAGCCCGCACAATTTTTCATTGCTGGAACAGTTCAAGGTCATCTCGGCACAAGTGGAAGACGCCCTGGAACGCCTTGACGAAATTGAAACCCTGAACCTGAAAAAAAGACAGTTTTGCCAGGAAATCGAGGAGACGTGTACCGATGTCAATCGCCTGCTGATCAAAATCAAAATGAGTCTGGCCAGTGGTGATGTCGATTATCACAATTGGAAACTGGTGGACGGCGATAAAATCTATCAACTGGTCGCCGATGAAATCCAGAAAATCCAGGAAACCTCCCGGACATACCTGCACCGTGACGTTGTGGACCAAAGCAACGATATTCTCGCCCAACTCAACCAGATGGTCAGTCGTACCCATCAACTGCGCAACCAATTAATGGATGCTAAAATCGCCATCAGTCATCCCATCATTCGCCCCGGCATGCCCAGATCCGGCTTGAGTACATCCGGCCGGGAATCCGTGTTGCCTCTGATCCTGGACGAACAAACCAGGCAGGAAGAAATGTTGCTCCATCCATCCCGGATGGATACGCCCATCCCGTTGGCAACCAGGAAAGAAGAAATAAATATCCTGGGAGAGATTGACAATCTCCCCGGCAAGGAAAACTGGGCTCTCGCAATTCGCAGTCAAAACAAGGGAACCAAACCAGCCAGGTTTGGCACCTTGCAGACAGAACAGGATAAACCCAGCCTCATGGAAAACATGGAGCTGACAATCATCCAAACTCCAGCACAGGGTCTCGCCCCAAAAAAATTCACCTCCCGACGGGAAGCGGAAAGATCCCTGTTGAAGACCATGGCTGAATTCATCACCCGGCAAGGGGTTTCCTTCCGGGGCACCACGGAAGATATCAGCATCGTGGGTGTCAAGATGAAACTTGTCGGATCTGGCGCAGGTCTAAGAGAGGGAATGCAGGGAACGTTCCGTTTCATGCGCTTTCTCGAAGATGCCGGCTTCCAATGTCGGGTGGTACGCATCCAGGGAAAAAATGTCATGGTGACCATCGAATCGGACACCTCGAGGTTTGGACTCCTGGTCATGCAGGAAATTCTCTCCCAACACCAGGTTCCGATCAACTGAAACTGCCAGCCGACGCATGTTGCAGGCATTTTTATGGCAACAGACCCGTTTTCAGGCAACCTTCGCGCCGCACTCTCAGAATACATCTGCAAAAATCTGGTGTCGGTATTGCATGGTGTCTTGCGCCACCGGCCAGGTCGTTGTCTTGATCATCCTGATGCCATGAGACCGTCCGGCAAACGGTCAAGGACACAATAAACAGGTACGACTATGAATGCGCATGCGTCCAATCCCAATAAACAGCCAGGCTCATCACCCCATGCGGGCCAGAGTCACGAGTCGATCCAGGTTTTGATTGGTGCCGTGGAAAATTGGGCGCTGACACAAAGCCGGCAATGGTTTACAAAATTTGCGACCCTCCTGACCCAATACCTGGGCGAAGTGGGCCAGGCGGTAGGCCAAAAAGTGGACCTGGACACCATGAGCCGGGTCATTCAAAAACAGGAAGATCATTTCAATGCGGCCATTTCCCGCCTGATTCAGGAAAGTTTTGCACTGCATGAATCCACCAGGGAAATGCCTGTTGCCGACATGCCGGGCATGACCCAGGCCACCCGGCATCCCCCCGATGAGATGCCCGTTGCCAACATGCCTGGCCTGACCCAGGCCACCCGGCATCCTCCCAAAGAAATACCCGCTGCCGACATACCTGGTCTGGCCCAGGCCACCCGGCATCGCCCCAAAGAGATGCCCGCTGCCGACATGCCGGGTCCGGCCCAGGCCACCAGGAGCGCCCCATCCTCTTCCCCCCGGGCGGTCCGCAGCAGTGCCACCTTTCCCTCACTATTGGATTCCCAGAAAAATATCCAGCGTCGCAACACGCAAGCCGATGCACTCTTTCTGGATCCCGGCGAAGAGACCGCGGCAGAACCCGGTCCGGTGCGACGCTCCAATCGGACCCACTGGAACCTTCCTCCCGAACCCAAAAAGGGTAGTGTGGATCGGGGCATGAGCATTCCGTTGCCGGATTCACCTGTGGAAGTCAACGGGCTGCGGTTGCGGGGAAAAGGCCCCAAACCCGATCTCAAGGCATCGCTACCGACCATGACTCCCCCGATGCAGGCCGAACCAGGGGCTGACCTCGGCAGGCCGACCATCCCTTCCATGCCACGCCCGGCCCGGACCGAGCCCGGATCGAATCCTGGAAAACCGGCCATCCCCTCCATGCCGCGCCCAAACCAGATCAATCCCGGGTTCGATCCCAGAAAACCGGCCATCCCCTCCATGCCCCGTCCAGACCAGACCGATCCCGAAGCCGGTTTCAGAAAACCGGCCATTTCCTCCATGCCTCGTCCAGACCAGAGCGATCCCGAAGCCGGTCTCAGAAAACTGGCCATCCCCTCCATGTCCCGTCCAGACCAGAGCGATCCCGAAGCCGGTCTCAGAAAACTGGCCATCCCCTCCATGTCGCGTCCAGAGCGGACCGATCACGGGTCCAATCCCAGAAAACCGGCCATCCCCTCCATGTCGCGCCCAGACCAGACCGATCCCAAAGCCGGTCCCGAAACAATGGACCAGGATTCTGGCGAACATGTTGAACATTTCAACACCAGTGGACCTGCCCCGGAAACCGACCCAGTGGATATGCCGACCCCAGACAGATCCAGCGCCGAAACCTCCAAGGATTTGCTGATCGGCGTCCTGAAAACGGTTCTGACCAGACTGAACTCGGAAAATCGGGTTGAGACACGCGCCCTGACTCATCTGGTGACCTCCGCCGTGGAAACATTGACAGCGACCGGTGGGGATCTTGGCGATCCACGCACCCTGGAAACCCTGAAAATCATGGGAGACACCTTCAGCAGATTACAGGCCTCCGGCTGGGAAAGCGTGCCCGAAATTGCCGGTCTGGGCAGCGCTCTGGAAAAAATCGCCCTGTTTTTTGGCCCGCCCCAGGGACATGACCTCGTGGAATCCCTGCCATTCCCCCAGGATGAACCAGACCCAGAAGTCAAACCCCTCCGATCACCACCTGCCCGCACCAGGGTAGAGATGGAGACCCAACCCGGGGTTGCCATCCCGCCAGCACCGGTACCTGTGTTCCAGGAAGGGGGTGCCTTCCGCTCCGTATTACAGGATTATTTTTCGGGACTTGGCAAAAAACCTTCCATGCGTGAGTTGCATCAGGGATAAACCGGCCATGGAACAGTGCCCCAAGCCCCTGGAAAGAGGGGCATTCCACAACAACCGACGCAAACAGATCAGGCGCCGCAACGTGTCGCCCGTCTGGGTTGCCCGGGCAGGGGACGCCTTTCTGCACAGAAAGCGTTCCCCCCTGCCCGACCTGCCATCACGACTGAACACTTCCAGAAATGTACCAAATACAGTAAAACAGAATTGCGCTGGCGAGGATTCCGACTCAATCCAGAATGGGGACGAAAAGGTCGTGACACCTCCCATGGAGCCTGCCCAATCCGGCACAGGCTCCATGAGAGAGGAACTCCTTCAGTTTGAACTGCCCCCAATCCAGACTCGTCTGGATATGGAAATCGGCCTGGGCCGCATTCTGGATGCCGTGGAACGCCAGCAGATATCCCGCGAAGAAGGACGCCGTTTGTATGGTCTGATCGGATCATTCCACAAACGGCAACTGCAGACCTGACCAGGAACTACATGCCCATGCAGGCTGTTTTTGTTGTTGCTCTCCTCCAGGTTTTCTCCCTGTTTCTGCTGGTGGTCCCCGGCCATGCCGGACCGCATACCCTGACCAGACAGGAAGAACAGGCGCTGGAACGACAGGTTTGGCTCAAGGTCAATCAAATGGCCCTGGATCCAACAGCCGGTGTGGATGCCATGCTGGAACCCGTGATGACCCTGGTGGATCTTTTTCTGGAACAGGGACGCCACGCCAAGGCCGAACCCATCCTCCAAATGGCCATCAATCAAATTTCCGGCAAATCCGCCACGATCAACAGCATTCCCCTGATGCGGCTGACTGCGCGCATGGCCAGAATCGACCTGGCCTATGGACGGTACGAGCTGGCATCCCGCCAATTCAACCAGTTGATCACACTCAACCGTACCAAAGAGGCCTTCACCCCCGCCCAGGAACAGGAGTTGCGCCTGGGTCTGGCACGCACCCGGGTCGGCGTTGCCCTCTCGCTGGCGGACCAGCCGGCCCGTCTCTCCCGCGCCAGTCAACTGTTGATGGTGGCCATCCCCGAGCTGGCCCAATACCTGGGCGAACAACACCCGGAGGTTTTGAACACCCGCCTGCAATACCTGATCTTGCTGGTTCGCCAAGGTTATTTCGAACAGGTACGCGAAGAATCCGGACCACTCCTGGCAACCTACCAAAAATTAAAACCCTTGCATATTCCTGAACTGGTCCAGATCCACCAGCTCCGTGGCTGGTCACTCTCCCAGGGGGGCAATGGGGCCGCCGGCCTGGAGGCCTTCATTGCCGGATTGAGCCTGATTCCCCAGGAGTATGGCGGGGATCTCCTGCCCAAGGCGCGCCTGTTGTCCAGCATGGCGGTCGTTCATATCGGCGAACGCCACGCCCCGGAAGCCCTCGCCACTTTTACCCAGTTGGAATCCGTTATCATCCGGCAGTTTGGCCGGGGCAGTTTCAAACAGGCCCGCCTGGACTATACCATCGGCTCCATGCTCACCAAACATGGCCTGGTGGATGATGGTCGCCTGTGGATCCAGAAAGCCCAGGATATCGGTCACGCCATTTTTGACAAGGATCCAAAACTCCAGGAAAAATGGTGGCTGGAACTCCAGGAAGAGATCAAGAATCAGGGATCCCCGGATAATATCCTGGAACTGGAGCGATTGCTCTCAGATGTCCTGGGGCATATCTTCACCCAGGTGGAAAACATGGCCAGTTGGCGGGAACGGCTGGCCAAATGGTCCCGCTCCAGCATGGCACCCCTGAGCAACACCCTGACATCCCTGTCAGAAAAGACTCCAATCGCACCTGCCCCCCGGAATGTGGAAACGGTCGCTTCCCAGAGTGGAAACACTCTCGCCATTCCCCCTCCTCCCCCTCGACCCGAAACTTCTGTGACTCCTCAGAAACAAACAGAAAATCCCGAACCAGCAGCAGCAACGGCTGCTGCTCCCGCAACAAGAACAGCAGCAACATGGAAGCCGGCTGAAGAAAAACCCCCGGATGCAAACGCATACTCCCCCCCACCCAGGCATACTCTCAAGGGATATTATCTGAGTCTGGGATGCTTTTCCCAGGAAAAAAATAGCCTTGAAGTTATACAGCCAGTCTCTTCAAGGGGGTATCCTGTCTATCAGCGGGTTGTCAGCAAACCCACCGGTACTCTCTATTGCGCCATATCCGGGCCTTATGCCTCCCAGGCCCTGGCCGACAATGTCCGCAGGGAACTCAAGGATGCAGGCATGAAGGATTTCCAGGTCCAGTCCTATGGAAAATCGGATTGAAATAACGGGCAAACAAGTGACCTGTCGAATCTGTTCATAAAATTTCAAGCTTGCAACACTCATTCACAAGTCAGATGGCTGGTCTCACATAAATTTCCAGGATATGGAAGATTGGATCCATGGCTCGACAAAAGCAGCCGCTTGAGTTAGAGTTCCCGTTTGAGTACGTTCTTGTAGGTCGTCCGTGTTCATTCCAAGGCAAGGAGTCCCAAGGTAAGAAATCAAAAGGGAAGACTTCTGCCTACTGCAAATGGCGTGAACGAGCAAAAGAAGCCGTCGAACACGAAGTTTCCAACCGGACAAACAGAAGGATGTACATTCCAACCGACAAGTTTCTTACTGTAAAAATTGCATGGTTCAGTTCACAGCCAGATGCAATAGATCATCCAGACCTCGATAATATTATCAAACCACTTCTTGATGCCATTCGCGACAAAGTGATTATCAATGATAGTCAGGTTCGCCATATTCATATATCAAAGATAGACTTAAACAGAGATGGGCTGTGCGTACCACCACAAATAAAAAAATTTGAAGGCAATCCTGAATATGACCATGCAGGCGAAGTCGTTCTGGTTGCGGTTTACCCGTTCGACGTAACTGAGACCCGTGAATTGGACTGGTGGTTATCATGAGTGCTAGATTTATGGACATGACATGCGTTATAAGAAAGCATGATGAATACGTCAGCGAATTAATCTTGCATTATGAAAAAAAAGGTTACCGTATTCTGGATATCGATGATTTCAGCCAAAAGCTTGGATACTTTCCAGATTTTGTTGCTGAAAAAGACGGCGATATCACAATTGTCGAGGTCAAGTCAAAAGAAAAGCCTCACGATACAAGAATCTCAAACATGCGTGAGATTGCAGAAAAATGTGGCTATAAATTCGAACTGAAATTAATCCCGAAAACACCGCGTGAAGAACCTTTCAAGGATGCCATCGACAATATCCATGTAACCATAAAAAATGCAGAGAACCTCATCAAGACTGGACATATTGACAATTCAATCTTCATGTCGTGGTTGGCAATAGAAGTCTGTGTCAGGAATTTTACAAGAAAAAGTGATGAAGCTGTCAAACCTGTACCTCCAGGAGACATTGTCAGAAACGCAAGAGAGTTTGATCTGGTAAACGATGACGAAATTGTTTTTCTCAGGAAAATGTTATATATAAGAGACAGATTTGTTCATGGCTTTGTCGTTGATGTTGAAAAAAATATTGCGGTGAACGCCCTGAAAATAGCCAAGAAAATATTAAAAAAAATATTGAAACAGGGTAAGATGGATCCCGTCCTTTCAGTTTGATCGATTGCGAAATATCAGGGACCCGAAAAACAAACCCTGGGCACATCCCGCAGCCGTCCGGTGGCTGTCAAGGCCATGCGCAGGTTGTGGCAAGCTTCCCGGTTGCGCGGATCCATACGCACAGCCTCGGCATAGGCCGCAGCCGCTTGTTCCGGCTGCTTCATGAACCATAAATTGTTCCCCACGCCAACCCAGGCACTGGAACGCTCCGGGGCCAGGGTGGTCAGTTCGCGAAACATGGCCAGACTCGCCGCATGGTCGCCGGTTTGTCCGAGCAGCAACGCCAAAGGTTCCAGAACGGTCAACCGTGCCTTCCCCGTGGCCCTGGTCAACGCCTGTCGATACAAGTGGCTGGCACGCTCCGGGTTGCCTGAGCGCTCGGCATACCTGGCCATGCCCAGGTATCCGGCATGATGGTTCGGATTCCACTGCACGATGCGCGCATAAACCTCTCCATCATTCTGCCAATGACCATGGGCCATGAACGTCACGGGCAGGAACAGCAGCAAGGGCAGGATCAGGTGCGGCCACCCCTTGCCCGGCAATCGATCCAGCCACCAGGCCAGCAGGATCGACAAGCCTACAGAGGGCAGATACACATACCGCATGGCCAACAGTGGCGACGGATTGAAGACGGCAGCCAGGGGCGGGGCCAAAAAAACACCCAGCCAGACCAGGGCCAGGAGCGGCACGACAGGCACAGGACGCATCCGCACGAGCGGAATGGCCCATGCAGCAACCAGGAACATGGCAACCGGCAAGGATTGCAGATGAAAAAAACCGGTATCCGGCATGGCCAGATACAAGGGTTGCGGCCAGGGCAACAGCAGGTGTCGCAGATACTCCACCAGGAAACCGGGAAGTCGCGCCCCCGCAGTGGCCAGATCCCACGTCAGGGGCAGTGACACCCCCAACAGGATTTTCCGCGCCACCAGATAGACCACCAGAACCGCCCCATAGGCCGAGAACGCCATGAAGCGCCAACGGCCCAGGCGCAGACGATCCTGCATGAGAACAAAAAAAGGGAATACCACCCCGGTTTCAGCGGTAAAAATGGCCCCTCCAAACAACATGGCCGCCACAAGCAAAAAGGCCGGCTGACCCGTGCGCAGATACCGGTCATGCACCAGACAGGTTGCCAGGATCAACAGGGTTGCCTGAAGATGCATTGTGGCCAGGATCCAGCCGACGGCTTCGGCGTGAACCGGATGCACAGCAAACAAGGCTGCCGCCAAACCCGCCGCACGCACGTCGATTCCGGGCAGCAAACGCCGCAACCACATCAAGAGCAAAAGCGTCGTCGCCCCATGCAGAAGCAGGGAATAGAGATGAAACCCGGCAGGCCAACCCCGCCAAAGCTGGTTATCCTAAATCCGGCAGTTGACTGGTAGTGACCTTGCCATCGGGGGAGGTTTGAGAGGTCTCCCCCCAAGGAACCGGACGAAAACCTTGCTCAAGATGAGTCGCCACCTCTCGGCCCAACTCAACTGCTCCGCAGCTTCTCGGATGTGGCGAAAGAACCTTGTCAGATCA
>JADGCO010000106.1 GCA_015228935.1 Magnetococcales bacterium
GGTACACAGGGCATATTGGAGTTGTCATGATGAAATCGGGAGTGACCTGCCATGCGGATTGAATCCATACGACTCAAAAATTTTAAATGTTTCCAAAATATCGTCATGAAACAGATCCTGCGTTTTTGTGTCCTGGTCGGGGCCAATGGCACGGGAAAATCAACCCTTTTCAACGTCTTTGGATTTTTGCGGGAGGCCTTTTCCAGCAACATCCACATGGCTTTGGTCAAAATGGGCGGTAATCGGGGATTTCACGAGGTGCGGAGTCGAAATACCAGGGACGATATTGAAATCGAGCTGAAATTTCGCATCGAGGAAGGGGGACCTCTTGTCACCTATTTACTCAGCATCGGTGAACAGAACGGCAGCCCGGTCATCAGTCGGGAGGTCTTGAAATATCGCCGAGGCAACCATGGCCAACCCTGGAATTTTCTTGATTTCAGCCACGGCACCGGTTACGCAGTCACCAATGAATTGGAGAAAGTTTCAGACGTGGGCCAACTCAAGCGGGAGGAAAATCAAAAGCTGAAATCGCCGGATATTCTGGCTATCAAGGGTTTGGCACAATTCGAGCGTTTTCCTGCCGTCATGGCACTTGGCAACCTGATTGAAAATTGGCATGTTTCTGATTTCCATATCAACCGCGCCCGACCGGAGCAGGAGGCCGGTTATGCCGAGCATCTCTCTTCGGAGGGGGAGAATCTCTCCCTGGTGATCCAGTTTCTTTACTCACGTCACCGAGCGATTTTCGAACAAATTCTAGAGAAGCTTTCGCAACGCATTCCAGGCATTTCGCAGGTTGACGCCAAGACGACGGAAGAGGGCCGGGTTTTGCTGCGTTTCAAGGATCAGGCCTTCGCGGACCCTTTTCTTGCACGCCACGTTTCCGACGGCACCATTAAAATGTTGGCATATCTGACGCTCCTCTTCGATCCAAAGCCCCATCCCCTCCTGTGTGTCGAGGAGCCGGAAAACCAGCTTTACCCCACCCTGTTGGCTGAATTGGCTGAAGAGTTTCGCGCTTATGCCAGGCGGGGAGGTCAGGTGTTTGTCTCCACCCACGCCCCTGACTTTCTGAATGCGACGACCCTCGATGAAGTGTTCTGGCTGGCCAAGGAACAGGGATACACCCGTATTCATCGGGCCAGGGATCATGCGCAACTGGCTACTTACATGGCTGACGGAGACAAAATGGGTTATCTTTGGAAACAAGGCTTTTTCGATGGCGTGGAGCCATGAGCATGCACTTGGTCTTTTTCCTGGAAGAACCCTCTGCCAAGGCAATGCTCGAAAGTTTGTTGCCACGGCTCCTTCCCGACTCTGTCACAATGCGTTTTATTGTTTTCGAGGGCGAGCAGGATCTGGAGAAGCAACTTCCCCGAAAACTGCGTGGGTTTTCCTGAAAGGTATCCGGCGCATTCTGAAAGAAGAGGTTACACCATGACAGTCACACCTTGGCGCAACATTGCCGTTCCCCATCAGGATATTCTCAAGGGCACCTTCCAGGAGTCCGAGTTTGCGGCGGATATTTCCCAGGTCTTCCAGAACAAGGCGTCACCGGAATACCAGGATCCGGTACAATTTTTTTCCCGGACCTTCATCACCGAAGGGATGGCGTTGCTGTTGGACAGCGTCCTGCGGCGTCTGGCCGGGCAGGGTGGGGACCCGGTGATCCAACTGCAAACCGCATTCGGTGGTGGCAAAACCCACACCATGCTGGCCGTCTACCATCTGGCCCAGGGCAAAACGCCCGCCAGCAATCTCCATGGCATTCCGCCACTTCTGGACAAAATCGGCGTTACGGAGCTGCAACCGGCCCGGATTGCGGTCATCGACGGCATCAACATGAGTGTTGCCGAACCCAGGATCCATGGCAACAGGACCTGCCATACTCTCTGGGGAGAACTCGCGTGGCAGTTGGGCGGAGCATCCTCTTATGCATTGGTTCAAAGTGCCGATGCAGCAGGCACATCCCCCGACAAGGATACCCTCATCGACATGCTGTCCAGGGCAGCCCCCTGCGTCATACTCATGGACGAACTGGTTGCCTTCTATCGGCAGTTTCAGGAAGGGATGACCTATTCGGCGGGATCCTTCGAGACCAACATGACCTTCATCCAGGCCTTGACCGAGGGGATCAAATCGGTCCCCAGGGCCGTGATGCTGGCCTCCCTGCCGGACTCTACCCATGCAGGCGAAGGACGCGGGCAGATCGTGCTGGTACAGTTGGAAAGCTTTTTTCGGCGGGTTCAAAAGATATGGAAGCCGGTCTCCAAGGATGAAGCCTTCAGCATCGTGCGCCGCCGCCTGTTCGAGCGGATCGAGGATCCGACCGGCATGGAAACAAATTGTCGGGCCTTTGCCGATTTTTACGTGGCCAACAAGATCGATATGCCCGGCGAGACCCAGGGGTCACATTATCTCGACAGAATGCGGCAGGCCTATCCCATCCACCCGGAAATCTTTGATCGCCTTTATGAGGATTGGTCCACGCTGCAAGGGTTCCAGCGGACCCGCGGCGTGCTGCAACTGCTCGCCCAGGTGATCTATCGCCTGTGGAAGGACGGCAACAGCGATCCCATGGTGATGCCTGGTTCCGTGCCTCTTTTCGATGCCATGGTGCGCAACACATGCCTGGATTATCTGCCCCAGGGTTGGGAGCCGGTGATCGATCAGGACATCGATGGCGAAAGATCGAAACCGGCGGACATCGAAGCCGATGAAGCACGCTTCGGCAAAATCCAGGCCGCCCGGCGGGTGACCCGAACCATTTTCCTCGCCTCGGCTCCCGGTGCCACCAGACATCCCATCAGAGGCGTCAAGCAGGAACGCATCCTGCTGGGCGTGGGACGACCCGATCAACACCTGCAACATTACAAGGACGTTCTCAAGCGTTTGGTGGAACGACTCAATTATCTCAACGTCGAGCTTGACGGATACTGGTTCGAACTCATCCCGAATCTCAGGCGGGAGATGGAATCCCGCAAACAGCGCTTCAAGGACAAAGACGATGTGCTGCCGCTCCTGCGGTCGCGAATGGAAGCCATGCTCGGCAAAGGCGGCGGGGCATTGAGCGCCATCCATGTGTTCACGCCAGGCGCGGACATTCCGGATGAATACGGATCAGGACCCCGATTGGTCGTTTTGACGCCATCGGTGAGCCACCACAAAAGCCACAAAGGTCCTGTCAATGCAGCCTTCAACGCCGCCGAAGAGATTCTGCGCAAGCGTGGCGATCAGCCGCGTCACAGACAAAACCGTCTCCTGTTCCTGGCCGCTGGCTACGATGTCATTTCCCAGGTATGGGATCAGGCCCGGAGCTTTCTGGCCTGGGACTCGATTGCCAAGGATATCAAGGATGAACGCATCGTGTTGAATACCCTCCAGGTTCGCCATGCCCAGGGGAAGAGAATCGATGCCGAACTGGTACTGCAACGCATGCTGCGCGAAGCCTATCGTTGGCTGATCAACCCGCATGAAGTGTTCGTGCGCGGCAAGCCCACACTCGAATGGGAAGTGGTCACCCTCTCTCCGAGCGCTCCCAGTCTGAGCAAAGCCATCAAGGATAAAGCCATCGAAGAGGATTGGCTGATCACGGAATGGGCACCGATCCACTTTGAACGCATGCTCCAGCAATGGTACTTCAAGGAAGGTGTGACCGAGGTTTCCGTCCTCAAGGTCTGGCAGGATACCTGCAACTACTCCTATCTGCCCAGGCTGGTCGATATCGACGTTTTCAAGGCAGTCGTGGCGAAAGGAGTGGAGTCACGGGATTTTTTCGGCTATGCGGCAGGCCATGAAGAGGGGCGTTATCCTGGATTCCTTTTTGGAACACCCGGTGCGATCTCACTGGATGAATCCGCCATCCTGATCGAACGGGAAACGGCCAACAAGTATCAAGAAATATTGCATCGGGAACAGGAAGCGGACAGGCAAAATGGCCAGACACGATCAGGACCAGCCGATGACCAACCTGGATCCCCCCCGGCCCAGGGAGAACCTGGACACCCCCCGGCTCAGGGAGAACCTGGACACCCCCCGGCTCAGGGAGAACCCGGACACCTCCCCACCCGGCAGACCATCGCGAAAAAACGCTTTTATGGCACGGTCCATCTCGATCCGATCAAGGCGAAGATGAATTTTGCCACCATCGTGGACGAGGTCATCCAGCCGTTCACAGCCAAACCGGGAGTCAAGGTTGAGATCACGATTGACATTCAAGCCGCAGGACCGAATGGATTCGATGAAGCCCTGCAACGCACCATCCGGGAAAACTGCCATGTCCTGGGATTCGGCACGGCAGAGTTCGAGCAAACCGGACATTGACTCCCATGAAAATTTGCTCCATCGTGACGCTCTTGGATTCAGGAGTGAAACTCTGTAGCGTGGATATTTCCGTGGCATGGTCCGGATATCGGGAGGAAATCTGTGTGGACGACACCTGGTCACTCCGGAAGATCGGCGCGTGCGCCCCACCGGAGATCGCGTCCGCCAAGCCATGTTCAACATGATCCAGGACCGGCTGGCAGGGTGCCGGGTTCTGGATCTGTTCGCCGGCAGCGGCCTGTTGGGTATTGAAGCCCTGAGCCGGGGAGCCACCCTGGCCATATTCGTCGAAAGGGAGCCGGATCTGGTCCGCCTGATTCACAGCAACCTGGAAAAATGTGGCCTGGCAGCCCGGGGCCGGGTGATCCGTGCCTCGGCCACCCAACCACAGACCTATGGTGCCGGGGAAAAACTCGCGGCAGCATCCCGGTTTGACCTGGTCTTCATGGATCCCCCCTACGGGAAGGGACTGGATGTGACTGTCCTCCGGGAAATCGTCTGGCCGGACATTCTCCTGCCCGGTGCGGTGGTCGTGGTCGAACATGCCGCCGAATCCGAACCCCTGCCGGAATGCTCCGGCCTGCGCCTGTGGAAACAACGCCGTTACGGCGGCACCGGCGTCACCCTGTTCCAGTGGGACCCCCCGTCAACAACCAACCCGACAGAATGCACACGATGAAACGGACGGCTGTCTATCCCGGAACCTTCGATCCGGTCACCTTGGGCCATGTGGATGTCATCACCCGTGGGGCGGGATTGTTCGACCGGCTCATTGTGGCGGTGGCCGGTAACTACCACAAAAAAACCCTCTTCACCGAAGAAGAGCGCACGGCACAGATTCGCAACAGTGTCCGGCACCTGCCCAATGTCGAGGTGTGCCAGATGCAGGGCCTGCTGGTGGATTATGCCAACCGGATCGGGGCCACGGTTGTCCTGCGGGGCTTGCGGGCCGTCTCCGATTTCGAGTACGAATTCCAGATGGCCAGCATGAATCGCAAACTGGCCAGCAACGTGGAAACCGTGTTTCTCATGGCCGGCGAGACCACCACCTTCATCTCCTCCCGTCTGGTCAAGGAGATTGCCGTCATGGGTGGCGACGTGCGACCGTTTGTCCCGTCGCATGTCGTACCGGAATTGCTGGCGCGCCTGAAGGCCGTCTCGGGATGATCCGATTTGAAACGAGTCCACATCAAAACCTTCGGCTGCCAAATGAATGCCTACGACTCGTCCCGCATGGCCGACATGCTGGAAAAAGAGTCTGCCTGGCAGGTGGTCGATGAACCACACACCGCCGACCTGATCATTTTCAATACCTGCCATATCCGGGAAAAAGCCGGGGAAAAACTGTTTTCCGAACTGGGCCGCCTGCACAAGAAAGTCGCCGGACGGTCGGTGACCTTTGCCGTGGGCGGCTGTGTCGGACAGGCGGAAGGTGCCACCATTTTCCGGCGTGCCCCGTTCGTCAACCTGGTGTTCGGACCACAAAACTACCACCGCCTGCCCCTCCTCCTGGAACGCCTTGCCCACGGGGAACACCGCATTTGTGACACGGAACCGGGGACGGATTCCAAGTTCGATGCCCTGCCCATGGCCCGGGCTGCCGGTGGTGCCGCAGCCATCACCATCCAGGAAGGGTGTGATCGTTTTTGCGCCTATTGCGTGGTCCCGGCCACCCGGGGTCGCGAATGGAGCCGGGGAGTGGAAGAAATCCTGGCCGAAGTTCGCGATGTCGTGCGCCAGGGGGTGGTGGAAATCGTCCTTCTCGGCCAGAATGTCAATGCCTACCGGGGGCGGGACCGGCAAGGGGTCGAACACGATCTGGCGTTGTTGATCCGCCAGGTGGCCCTGGTGGATGGGGTCGCCCGCCTGCGCTTCGTCACCTCCCACCCGGCAGACATGACCGACGATCTGGTCGAGGTCTTTGCCGACGTGCCCCAATTGTGTCCCTACCTGCATTTGCCCATTCAGAGCGGCTCGGATCGCACCCTGGAACGGATGGGACGCGGCCATACCGTGGCCGACTACCTGGCCTGGATCGATAAACTGCGCCGGAAAGTGCCGAAAATTGCCCTGGCCTCGGATTTTATCGTCGGCTTTCCGGGCGAAAGCGATGCCGATTTTCAGCAGACGCTCGATCTGGTGGACCGGGTGGGATTTGCCCATGCCTACTCGTTCAAGTTTTCTCCCCGGCCCGGCACCGTGGCCGCCACCCTGCCGGACCAGGTCCCGGACAGCATTGCCGCCCGGCGCCTGGAACTGTTGCAAACCCGCCTGGATGCCTGGCAACTCGCCGACAATCAACGCCAGGTCGGACAAGTGGTGGAACTGCTCGTGGAAGGAACCTCCAAACGCCAGACCGGTGAACTGGCCGGTCGCACGGCGGATTTTCGCCGGGTCAACTTTCCGGGACCTCCGGAGTGGATTGGCCGCCTGGTCCAGGTCAAAATCACCGCCGGAATGCCCAATTCACTCAGAGGCCAGCCGGAATTTGAATAACCATCCGCCTGGAAAATGCTCGATGCGCCCAGAGGCAGTCCAGAATTTGCACAATCATGCGCCCGGGAAATTGACCGAACTCGTCACCTTTCCGGACAATCATCTGGCCATCCGCCTGTTTGGCGAGTGCGATGCACATTTGCGTTTACTGGAAGAACGTTTGCAGGTCACCCTCCATCCCCGGGGCAACGCGGTGGCCATCACGGCCCACAGGAGCCAGTTGACAAAGGTGCGGAATTTGTTGCAACAACTCTATACGCTGTTGGAACAGGGAGAAAACGTCGATCAACAGCGCGTGGCGGATGGTGTCCAGGCCCTGGTTGAAGAAGTTCCCCTGACGGAACTTTTTTCGCCGAAAGTGTCCATCCACACGCCACGCATGGTGATCCATCCTCGCAATGCCCGCCAGGCAGCCTACATCGATACCCTGTGGCAGGCCGATCTCACCTTTGCCACCGGACCGGCCGGAACAGGCAAAACCTATCTGGCCGTGGCGGTGGCCGTGCAGGCCTGCCTGGAGGGACAGGCAGCCCGCATTGTCCTGACCCGCCCGGCCGTGGAGGCCGGCGAACGGCTCGGTTTTCTGCCCGGAGACCTCCAGGCCAAGGTGGATCCGTATCTTCGTCCCCTTTACGATGCCCTTTATGATATGCTTGGCTCCGAGAAGGTGGAAAAGATGCTTGATCAAAACCTGCTCGAAATTGCCCCACTGGCCTACATGCGGGGCCGCACCCTTGAGGAGGCGTTCATCATTCTCGACGAAGCCCAGAATACGACCCCCGAGCAAATGAAAATGTTTCTGACCCGTCTGGGACAAGGTTCCAAGGCCGTGGCGTGCGGCGATACCACCCAGATCGATCTGCCATCCGGGCGGGGATCGGGCTTGATCCATGCCATGAACATATTGTCCGGCATCGAAGGCATTGGCATGGCCCACTTTACGGATCGCGATGTGGTACGGCATCCTCTCGTGCGGAGGATTGTCCGGGCCTACGAGGAAGCCGATGGCAAACGGTCGTAAAATCAATGGCCCCAGATCCATTCCCGGCATGACCCCGGCTGGAGGCCATGTCCCGATTGACAAATGGTTCGTCAATTTGATCCGGCTGCGCAACCCCAGATTACGCGCCATCCTGACCTGGCTGCGGGTTTCGCCCATGGTCGATTTCATCCTTTTCGGCGGTCTGGTGGGGCTGCTGACCATGATCTACTCGCCCATGGTGTTCAAACCCCTCTATCTGCCCGAGGTGGGAGAATTTTCCCGGATCGATGTCAAGGCAGACCGGGATATCCTGATCGAGGATACCGGTTCCACCTTGCGGCGGCAGGATGAGGCCGCCCTGACAGTTGCCCCGGTCTATGACTGGGATGACGGCATGATGGATCTGGTCATCAACTATCTGCGGGAATCCTTGACCTGGCTCGGCGAGTCCATGCGTAACGGTCATGGGGCCAATAATGAAGAAACCATCCCCTCCCGCGAACTTTTTTCGCAACGCATGGGAGAGACCATATCGGTCCATGCCTATCGTGCCCTGCTGGCCGCCGCCCAGTTTCCTCCCCCCGTCGCGCCGGTTCATTCTCCTCCCCAACCAGCCCAACCAGCCGCTGATACGGCGACCCATGCTCCCGTGCCCTCCGTCCTGCCCAAACTCATCCCCAGGGAGGTTGCGAAACAAGCCCCTGCCCAAGGCACGGTCTACCCTTCCGAAGATCCAGAAGAGGGTGAAGTCAACATCACTCCCAATCAAAAAAACGACCTGGATCCGGAACGCAAGGAGTTGCCGACCCGCGTGACATCCCAGATCGACCGCAAGGAACCTCCGGCCAAGAGTTCCTCGGCAGCCATGCTTCCTCATCCCTATGCCGATCTGATTCGCATCATCGAAAACTGGCTGGTGCCATTGGCCAATCAGCGGGTGGTCAGCGGTCCGGAGGTGTTGCGGGATCTGGAAAAAGGCCCCTATGTGCGGCGCTCGATATCGCGGGGTACTGAACAAAAATTAAACGATGTCAATGGCCTGACGGATCTTGATGGGATGCGGCAACTGTTGCTGCGCAGTGCTGCGGAAAATCTGGGCGAGTTGCCCAAGGTGTTGCAGGATTGGCTGCTCAACGAAACCCGCGCCCAGATCCGACCCAATTTTGTCTTGAACCTGGCCGAAACCAAACTGCGGCGGCAACGGGCACGGGATTCCGTGGAAAAGGCCTTTTTCCGTGCCCGTCGCGGTGAAATCGTGGTGCGGGAAGGCGAAGTGGTCAGCGAAGGGGCGCGCCGCAAGATCGAAGCCCTCAACCGGGGACATTGGGTCGGGGTGACCCTGTTCCGCTCCATTGGACTCTCCGCAACCCTGGGCCTGTTCCTGTGGCTGGGTCGCTGGTTTTTGCTGCAAACCTCGCCGGCCTTCCCGCGAGACAAAAAAACCCTGTACATCATGGGAACCATTCTGTTCGTGAGTGCCGGGTTGTGCAACCTGACCCTCTATGTCGGGCAGGGATTGGCAGAATTGTTCCACTGGTATCCCACGGTCGTCCTGTATCTGCCACCCGTGGCCCTGGGGGCCATGCTGATCTCCCTGATCATCGGGGCGCGTGCCTCGTTGCCGGGGGGATCGCTCGTCGTGGGAACGCTCCTGGCCTTTCTGTCGTCCATGGCGGCCAATGGTGGTCTGACCCTTTTCATCTATTTTCTCATCGGTTCGATGGTGGGGGCTTTCAGTCTGCGCAGTTGTCGCCGCCGTTTCGATGTGCTGGGAACCGGATTGCGTATCGGTTTTGCCCAGGCCGTGGCCATGCCCCTGGTGGAGGCCGTCTCCGGCAACATGCTCAGTTGGACCTGGTTGAGTGGCATGACCATCGCCATGGCCAGCGGTTTGCTGGTCGGTCTGCTCGGACTTGCCCTGATTCCCATGCTGGAGTGGCTCTTCAACCTGACCACGGATTCCCGTCTCCTGGAACTCGCTTCCGGAGATCACCCCCTGTTGAAGCGCCTCTCCCTGCGCACGCCGGGGACCTATCACCATTCGGTCATGATGGGCAATCTGGCCGAGGCCGCCGCCGAAGCCATCGATGCCAATCCCCTCATGGCCCGGGTCATGGCCCTGTATCATGACATCGGCAAATTGTCGAAACCCCACTATTTCGTCGAAAATCAATCCGGCGAAAACCGCCACGACAATCTGTCGCCCTCCATGTCAGCCAAGATCATCATGTCCCACGTCAAGGATGGCGTGGAAATGGCCCGGGAGTACCATCTGGGCGCACCGATTCTGGAGGCGATCACCACCCATCAGGGCAACTCCCTGCTGCAATATTTTTACAACAAGGCCCTCAAGGATGCCACCCGGCGCGGGGAAGTGGTTCCCGAGTCCGAATACCGTTATCCCGGCCCCAAACCGCAAAGCCGGGAGTCCGGCATCCTCATGCTCGCCGATTCGGTCGAGGCCGCTGCCCGGACCCTGAAAAATCCCTCCCCCTCCAAAATTCAAAACCTTGTGCAGCGGATCGTCAACAACAAGATTGCCGACAAGCAGTTGGACGAGTGCAAATTGACCCTGAGCGAAATTGCCACCATCGAAGAGGCTTTTTGCCGGGTTCTCATCCTGGGCTTTTATCACCATCGAATCGCCTATCCAGACCAGATCAAAAAACCGCCCCCTCCTCCCGGCAATCGGTCGGCGTGATGGCGGCATCTCTCCCCCGCTCCCAACCTTCCCGACCCCGCATCCGCCTGACCCGGGATCATCCGGGATGGACACCTCGGCTGGAAAAAATCATTCGCCAGGCCGTCATCGCCACCCTGAACCACACCGGCGTCACCCGCGAAAAGAAAATTCCGGAAATCAGCTTTTTATTGACGGGAGATGCCGCAATCCAGGATCTGAACCGCACCTGGCGCGGTATCGACAAACCAACCAATGTGCTTTCATTCGCCCTGGAAGATGAGGTCACCGTGGTCCATCCTCCCCGGGTACGTCTGCTGGGAGATGTGGTCCTCGCCTATGAAACCCTGCTCCGGGAAGCCACCGAATACACCATCCCCTTGCCGGATCACCTGCGCCACATGGTGGTCCATGGTGTGCTGCATCTCCTCGGTTATGATCATGAAAAATCTGCGCTTGAAGCCGAACGGCAGGAACGGGTGGAAATGGAAATTCTTGGTGAAATCTGAAATATCGATCGGCATTGGGTGATCTCCTAAATCGCGTCTACTTCGAAGTGTGCAGTTTGGAAAATAAAAGATTTTTATTGGGGCTTCGCCCCAAACCCCACCAGTACTCTGTCCTGGACCTGCCAGGGAGCCAGCCCCCTGGACCCCGTTTTTGAAGAGCCTCCGCCGATGACCGAAAAACCGGATCATCGAGTGAATGGATACTGAAAATCTTGTGTTCTTTCTGTGACATGTGTGGTACGATCAGACATGGACTCTGAAAAATCGGAAAGCTATTTTGTCAGCCTTTATCGGAAGGCATTCAAAGACTACGGAGCCTCGGCTTTGTGGAGCAGTCTCCCCGTGCCTGATCCGACACCGGAGGATGCCCTTGCCATTACCCGCAGCTTGCGAGTTGAGGGTGATTTACAGGCTCGCATGCTGGCCGAGCAGATCGAGCAGGTTTGCCGTGCCACTGTCTGACATTCAGATCGATGTGTTTCGCCTTCTTGCCTCACATCGCGACCCGGAGAGTTATGTTGCCGGAAGTTCGCCTTTGAATGTGTGCAACCCCCGTTTTTCTGGTGACATCGATCTTTTCCACGACCGCGAAGAACGGGTGGCCCGTGCCTATGAACAGGATAGTGCCTTGTTGCGTGCGCAGGGTTTTGATTTACAAGATTTACGACGAGAGCCAACCTTTTACGCTGTTCTTGTTCGGCGTGGCAATGAGGTGACAAAGCTTGAATGGGTGGTTGACAGCGACTTTCGCTTTTTTCCGACTGTGCGTGATGAAATTTTTGGATACGTTTTACACCCGATCGACCTTGCCATCAACAAGGCGAGTGCGGCAGCAGGTCGCAGGGAACCGCGTGATGTGGTGGATCTGGTGACGATCCATGAACAAGTGTTGCCCCTGGGTGCGGTTTTTCTTGCTGCGGCGGGGAAGTTTGTCGGTTTTACTCCTGAAGGCATTATTAATGAAATAAAGCGTCTCGCCCGTTATACCAGGGCCGACTTTCAGCGCATCGCCAGTGATCCACCAGTTGATCCAGCCGCCATCATGATGAAGTTGAGAATGGCCATGGATGAGGCCGAGGCCTTTGTCATGCAGATGCCGACCGACAAGGTTGGGCTGTTGTTCATGAAGGGCGGGGCGATTGTACAACCTGATCCGGAACGTTTGACTGACTATCAGACTCACGCAGGCCAACGACGCGGACAATGGCCAAGCAGCCCAGAAATCGCCTCGGCCATGTTCAAGCGTTATCTGGCTGGTCCACGTGTTGGCTGGGATGCCCCTTGAGCAGGTTCGAACTGACACCCAGGCAAAAGGAGGTGGTTGAGCATGGCGAGGGACCGCTCGTCGTGGTGGCTGGTCCCGGTTCCGGAAAAACCCGGGTATTGACCGAACGGGTGCGCCGACTCTTGACCGAAGTTCCCGGTCATTTTGGCATTCTTGCCCTGACCTTTACCAACAAGGCGGCCCATGAAATGGCTGATCGCCTGGCCGACCTGGGAGAAAAACGCCATCGGGCCACGATCAGCACGATGCACGGTTTTTGTCTGGAAATGCTGCGCGGCCGTGGCAAACCCGTCGGCGTGACCGGAGAACCACAAATATTTGAAGCCACAAAAGACCGCAAACAAATACTCCTCGAAGCGGCCATGGACGACCCACTGCTTGCCCAGGAACTGGATCATCGAACAGAAGATCGTTCCAAAGTTTTAGATCACTGGTTGAATGGCATTGCCTTCGTCAAAATGCATCCGCTGACACAGCCTGGATTGGAAGACCCCCTTGCCCGGCAGATCGTGGAAGCCTATGACGCCAGACTTCGAGCCTGCGGAGCTTATCCCATCTTCGCAGCTTTTCCCATTTTTCGAGCTGCTTTTGAGATGATTTCAAG
>JADGCO010000107.1:0-6722 GCA_015228935.1 Magnetococcales bacterium
CCGCCAGGAGGAAGGGCAGAGCCGCTTCCTCCTGGACCTCCATCCCAGTTTTTCAAACGTTTTTTAAAAGAACAATGACAGACCATGAATATCCTCGTCACATTTGATTTTGAATTGTTCATGGGCCGGCGGCAGGGCACCGTGGAACGTTGCCTGGCCACGCCGGTTCGGGAATTGCTGCGCATTGGTCAGCGTTTCGGGGTCAGATTCACCTTTTTTGTCGATACCTGTTTCCTGTTGCGCCTGGCAGAATTGTCTCCCCAACACAGGGCATTGGCCAGCATGCGGGATGAGACCCTGCATATTCTTGGGCAACTTCTCGCCGCCGGCCATGAATTGCAGTTGCATCTGCACCCCCATTGGCATTCGGCCACCTTCGCTGCTGCCGGGTGGCATTTTGACATGGACACCTTTGCCTTGCCCCGTCTGGCGGATGACACGCTTGCCCATATCGTGGCCGATAACAGCCATTTTTTGCGCACCCTGGCCGGCAAGGAAGCGGTTTTTGTCCACCGGGGTGGCGGCTGGTCCATCCAGCCTTTTGCCAAAGTGGCCCCGGCCCTGGCCCGGGCCGGTTTATGGATGGATTCGTCGGTGATTCCGGGTGCTGTTCGCCACCACCCCTGGCAACCCTACGATTTCCGGATGGCACCCACCGGATCCCGCTGGCGTTTCGAAAACGATCCTGCCCAGGCGGATCCACAGGGTCGTTTCATCCAGATACCCATCACCCCCATGACGTTAACTCCCCTGTTCCACTGGCGGCTGGCTTTTTCCCGTCATCTGGGAGGAAAAAATCAGCACATGTATGGCGACGGTCACGCCATCCAGATGGAGGGCGGCGAAACCATGACCAAACTGACCCGGACCACCCTCTCGCCGGTCTCCCTGGATGGTTTCAAGGCCGGATATCTGCAAACCGCCCTGGCTCTGCACCAGAAAAAATCCACACCAGGAGATGATTTTGTGATCATTGGTCATCCCAAGGCCATGTCCCCTTTTTCCATGGCCTGCCTGGAAACTTTTGTGGCCGCGCAGGTGGAACGGCATCGGTTTGTCACGTACCGGGACCTTGCCGACGAAATACAATTTTTGCCGTGCCTTCGATAAAAGCGTCCTGTTTATTTCCTGGCAAGATATTTCATGGGATTGTAGGGCCTGATGCTCCTGCGCAACTCGAAATGCAACCGGGGCGTGGTAGCGCGGCCGGATTGTCCCGAGTGGGCAATCACCTGGCCAGCCTGAACTTTCTGGCCACGATTGACCATGATTTTGCTGTTGTGGGCATAGGCGGTCATGTACCCCCCTCCATGGCGAACAATGATCATGTTGCCATAGCCGGGCAGACTGTTGTCGGCATAGGCCACAACTCCCCCCGCTGCGGCCTTGACCGGGGTTCCTACAGGAACGGAAATATCGATCCCATTATTTTGCATTCTTCCCCGCCGACCAAACTGACTGACCACATGGCCACCTTCCACCGGCCAGAGCCAATCCTTGGGCGCATTGGCCCTGGCAGCGGCACTGTTGGGATTCAAGCGCCGGTTCCCCTGCCGCCCGGCGTGATCCTGCGCCCCGGTCTCTTCATCCTCGTCGTTGTCACTGTCACCGGACGGGGCGGAAGCCGCAGCCACCGAGGTCGCTGCCGAAGCGGCACCTTTGGCTCCATCCATCTGTCCGGCTGTGGCCGCTGATACCCCGGGTCCACCCTGGGCCTCTGCCGCAACCCTGGCCTTCGCATCCGTCGCCACCTTGGTCTTCGCCTCCATCATGGCCTTGGCCTTGGCATCCGCCATGGCCTTGGCCTTCGCATCCGCCACAGCTTTCGCATCCGCCATGGCCTTGGCCTTCGCATCCGCCATGGCCTTGGCCTTCGCATCCGCCATGGCCTTGGCTTTCGCATCCGCTGCGGCCTTGGCATCCGCTGCGGCTTTCGCATCCGCTGCGGCCTTGGCATCCGCTGCGGCCTTGGCCTTCGCATCCACCACGGCCTTGGTGGCCTTCGCATCCGCCACGCTCCTGGCCTTCGCATCGGCCATGGCCTTGGTGGCCTTCGCATCCGCCAGGGTGTTGGCTTTCGCATCGGCCAGGGACTTGGTGGCCTTCGCATCCGCCACACCCGCTTCCGTAGCTGGCACCTTGGGGCTGTTCACGGATTTGGCGGCAACGACCGGTTTTTCCCCGGAAGCCTTGCCCGTTCCCCCGGCAACGTTGCCAGCAGGAGCCGTTTTGGCTGCGGCAACCGCCTGAACCGGTTTTCCTCTGACGGAAGCATCTCCCATGGCAACACTGCCCATCCGGGCTGCATCTGAAACTATCTGGCCCTGGACCGGAGCTGAAGAGGCCCCCACCAACGGTACAGCTCCCGCAACCGCCGATCCAACCTGGGCCGTCACCCCTGCCGCCACGACAGGTGCCACGGCAGATTTCTGACGTGCAACGGGTTTTGTCGCCACAGTTGGCGCTGTTGTTACTGCCAGCGGAGCCGGATTGGCCTGTCTGGATGCCACCGGTGCTGGAAGCATGGGTTCGCCAGCAGGCGGTGTTGGTGGCACAATATCGGATTTTTCAATGATCGGTGTCTGACTGGCCACCGGTGGCACGGCGATTTCTCCCTGACCGGCAGAAACCCCAGCCACGGCTCCGGTGGTCGGTTCGGACGTTGCCCCCCCCTCCGGGACAGAAGCCTTTTCTGCAAGCGATGCCTTCCAGCGTTTGTTCGGTCGCGGTGCAGCCTCCTCCTGACCAGGCGGCGGCGTGACAGCCAGCTTTTGCCCCAGGACCAGAAGGTCAGGGTCATCGATCTTGTTCCAGGCCGCGAGCTTTTCCACATCCACGCCATGCACCACGGCAATGGCCCACAGGGTATCCCCGGCCTGAACTTCGTAATTACCCGAACTGGAGCGGTTGATCCGCTGCGCCGGCGTCGGCTGTACGGCCCACGCCAGGGGGGGGCCACTGGCAATGCGGATGGGTGCCCGCTCGCGCCCGGGCCGGTCCCGCAACGGGTCTGCCGACGAGCAACCGTTCAAGAGCATCAATATTGCCAAAAAACCAACGCCGGGCGCAAAACCGGTCGTAAAATCTGCGAGTTTCATATGTTCAACCCTGATCCCCAAGGAATCAATCCCTGTCAATTCGTCCAAGTCCATGGAAAAAAACAAATTTTTTAATGCCACCCCTGCGCGCCCACCAGGGGCACGAAACGACACTCTTCCAGAATTTCCCGGGTTTCACCGAAGCGATTTTTGACCACCCGCAAGAGATTCTGCTTCATCCGGTTGCCGGCGGGAATGATCATCATGCCGCCGGGCGAAAGTTGTTGCAGCAGGGCATCCGGAACCACCGGGGCACCTGCCGTGACGATGATCCGATCAAACTGGCGTTTTTCCGGCCAACCCAGGGTGCCATCGCCTACCCGGAAGGTGACATTCAACAGGCCCATTTTGTGGAGACGCCACCTGGCCATCTCGGCCAGATCCGGGAGACGTTCGATGGTGCTGACATGCTGGCACAATCGCGCCAGAACGGCTGTTTGATAGCCGGAACCGGTACCGATTTCCAGAATTTTTTCCTGACCGGTCAGGCACAGGGCCTCGGTCATGCGGGCGACGGTGTAAGGACGCGACAAGGTCTGCCCCTCGCCGATGGGCAGGGTGACATCCCCACAGGCCCGTTCTTCCAGGGCTTCATCGACAAAAAAATGGCGGGGCAACTCACGCATGACCGCCAACACCTGTGGATCCCGGATACCCCGGTTGGCCAGTTGCTCCTGCACCATACGCTCCTGGGCACGACTGGCAACGAAACCTTCACGGCAACGGGCGGGTGGGGCGGCTGGCAGACTCAGAGAAATGTGGGCCATTTGGCAAGTTCTTCCATGGCGTCGTCAAGAAAGGCTTCGACATGCAACGGCGTGACCGACACATGCCCGGCTGCAACTGCCTGAACATCCTCCATGTAACGTTTGTTGCCGAGACCGGGGTGGGGCCGCCAGAAACTGGCCTCCGCCACCGGACTGCCGGCAACCCGGGGTGGGCGTTGTCGCCGACCCGGGCGCGTCACGATGGGATTCTTGATCGCAAAAATCGGTCCATTTGGAACATTGATGTTAAGAAAAGTGTGGCGTGGCAACAGACGCCCCCGCCACTGCCCGGCCAGTACGACCGCAAAACGGGCCGCACTCTCGAAATGCCATGGCGCTTCCCCGGCCAGAGAGACCGCCAGGGCCGGTATTCCCTGCAAGACCGCTTCCCTGGCCGCCCCCACGGTCCCGGAATAGTACAGATCCTCGGCCATATTGGCACCGGTGTTGATGCCGGAGACAACCAGGTCGGGAGGCGAAGTCAGGATTTGGCGGGTGGCAACCTGGATGCAATCGGCGGGGGTCCCATCCAGGCCATACCAACGCTGCCCATAGTCGGTGGCCTGGAGGGTGCGTTCCACGGTGATGGAGTGAGAGGCACCGCTGCGGTTGCGATCCGGTGCCACCACGGTCACCTCACCCAGGCGTCCGACCGCATCGGCCAGGATTTTCAACCCCGGCGATTGGATACCGTCGTCATTGGCAATCAATATGTGCATGATTTGTCCACATCAGCCAGCCGACCCCGTCCCGGTCAACATACGATGCAACTCCAACAAACCCTGATGGATTTCCCGGACGACTGCGAGGTTACGAGAAACCCCCCATTCCGTCAACCTTCCCCTCCCGGACCATCGCATCTTTCCAAATCCCTTGCAGAAAACAATTGTGACTCCCCTCAGAGGCTGTCCATTAACCCTCGGATAAAAAAAATTGGCCGGTTTTTCATTCGTTTCTTTTAAAATTAACGAGTTATTAGACAGCATCTCAGAGAGCGATTGTGACCCCCCGGCTGTTGGTTAACCTCTGGGTTTGCCCGGGAGTGCGGACGTCCCGCCCCGGTCACGTTCCGGGTTTTTCTGGCTCGGACAATTGAAAATGCGCCACAACCTGATTGCGCCCGCGCCGCTTGGCCTCGTACAAGGCCTGATCGGCCAGTTTGATGATCTCTTCCGGATTGTTGCTCTCTCCCAGTTGGGAATAATCCGCCGCACCGATGCTGATCGTGACCCGCAAACCATTCACGCTCAGTTTTTCGACTTTTTGCCGGAACCGATCCGCCGCTTCGACCAAACCCGGCGGCACGGTGTAGGGCATGATCACGCAAAACTCTTCACCGCCATACCGGCAACAGGAGTCCACGGTCCGAAAATACCCCTTCATGGCCGAGGCCACGGTCTGCAAGACCCGATCACCCTGGTCGTGACCATACTGGTCGTTGAATTTTTTGAAATGGTCCACGTCCAGCATCAGGACACCAAAACCGGAATTGTGCCGCCGGGCACGCTGCATTTCATCCTGCAGGATTTCCTGCATGCGGCGACGATTGTGCAACCCGGTGAGACCGTCGGTATAGGAGAGTTGCCGCAGCTTTTCTTCCAATTTTTTTTCGGCGGTCACATCCCGCAACAAGGCAGCCGAGCCAATCATCTCACCCTGGGAGGTATGAATGGTGGCCGCATAAAAATTCAAGACCCGATTGTTGTAGACCACGGTTTCGGGCATGTCCGTACCGGACCGTTCCAGGACTTTTTTGACATAATCCGGATCGTCGATCAGGTTGAAAAAACCGGCGGTGACAATTCGTTCTTCGCTTTTGCCCAACAGATCTTCCGCAGCCGGATTGACCAGCACCACCTGCTCCTGCGCATTGGTCACGACGATCCCCTCCCGGGCGCTGAGGAGAATGGTGGTCAATTTGTTTTGTTCATTCTGCAAATCATGGTTGGCACTTTGGAGTTCTTCACCCATCCGGTTGAAGATTCGGGCCATGTCGCTCAGTTCGTCATGTCCCTGTACCGGCGCACGCACGTCCAGATGCCCCTCTCCCATGCGCGCCATGGCCTGGGCCACCCGGGTCACACGCCCCAATACCGACCGACGAATCATCCATACCAGAAGCAGAAAAGCCATCCCCATACCGACCATCATCGCCGAAGAGCGCCACAACACTTTCTCCATGGCAACCCTTTGTGACGTAAAATCCAGATAAATTTCAAACGCCCCCAAAAAACGTCCGCCACGCATCACCGGGGCGTAGGTCTCCACGATATGCTTGCGAAACTTTTCGCCCTCCATGGATTTTTCTTCCATGGCAACCGCCTTGGTGTAGCTGTGCCCTCTGGCCACGATCTCCCGAAAATAGTCATGCTGGTTGGTCTGGCCAACCTCGCCGACCTGTGAGGCATGGATGATCCGCCCGTCTGGAGAAAACATCCGGTATTTGGCAACCTGGAAATCACGGGCAACCTCATGCAATTCGTGAATCAGTTCCGTCGTTGCGGTCAATTCGGTCCTGGAATCGGCATCGACCAGATAGCTCGCCACATGCGTCGCCACCTGAACCGCATTCTGCTCCGTCTGCCGCACCAGAACATCCACAAAAGCCGGATAGGTGAAAAATATCGTGTACAGAGGCAGGGAAACAACGACCAGAAACGTGACGATGAATGTACCCCGCAAAAATTTCTGCTTGAACATTACAATTCCCGATCTGACAAAAAGAGAGGAAAAACAATCCAAGACGTGACATTTCACCGTGCATGGCACAGAGTATGCTTTGGGCATTTCGTCACCCATTACCGTGCATGGCACAGAGTATGCTTTGGGCATTTCGTCACCCATTACCGTGCATGGC
>JADGCO010000107.1:6818-12721 GCA_015228935.1 Magnetococcales bacterium
TGGCACAGAGTATGCTTTGGGCATTTCGTCACCCACGGCATGGAGCATGCTCCGTGTGATTTTTTGGCTTGATGCCAAACCCCCAATGGCCCGTGTGTTTCTTTGGCCTGATGCCGAACCCCCAATGGATGCAACAATACCCCGGCCGGTGATTCTACACTGAATTTCCCCTTGCGTCATGTGGATATTTTTTTGACCGATCCTTCTGCCCTACTGCAACACCATTTTGGCTTTGCCGGTTTCCGGGAGGGACAGTGGCCCGTCATCGAGCGGTTGTTGGCCAAACGGTCGGTTTTGGCCATTTTTCCCACCAGCGGCGGCAAAAGTCTCTGTTATCAACTGCCGGCCATGATGCTGGACGGCCTGACCCTGGTCATCTCCCCCCTGATTGCCCTGATGAAAGACCAGATTGATTTTCTCGTCAGCCATGGCGTGGCAGCAGCCCGCCTCGACTCCACCCAGGATATCGAGCAGACACGACAGGTCTTTGCAGAACTGGCCGCCAGAAAGATCAAACTGCTCTATATCTCGCCGGAGCGTCTGGGCAACGAGCGGTTTTTGCACACCATGCGGCGGTGGTCCATCGACCTGCTGGCGGTGGACGAGGCCCATTGCATCAGCGAATGGGGACACAATTTTCGTCCCGATTATCTCAAGATAGCCCGGATTGCCCGGTCAATCGGCATTCCGCGTATCCTCGCCCTGACGGCCACAGCCACACCACCGGTCGCCCGTTCCATTGCCGAGGCTTTTGCCATCCATCCCGAGGATGTCATTCAAACCGGCTTCTACCGGCCCAATCTTTTTCTGCGTGTCACCCCGGCCCCGACAGCAGACGAACAACGTCAGGAACTGCTTCTGCAACGCCTGCGCAGTCGTCCCCCGGAACCAGCCATCGTCTATGTCACCCTGCAACATACGGCCAACAGGGTGGCCCGCTTTCTTGCCGACCATGGCCTGGCGGCCATCGCCTATCATGCCGGCATGGAGGCCGAAAAACGCCACCAGGCCCAGGATCGGTTCATGGCCTCGGACAACACCGTCGTGGTGGCCACCATTGCCTTTGGCATGGGCCTGGACAAATCCAACATTCGGGCCATTTACCACTACAATCTGCCCAAAGGCCTGGAAAGCTACGCCCAGGAGATTGGCCGGGCCGGACGGGATGGCAAAACCTCTCTGTGTGAATTGTTCGCCTGCGCCGACGACCAGATTGTCCTGGAAAATTTCACCTTTGGCGATACCCCCACTCCCGAAACCATTGCCTCCCTGCTTCAGGAGCTGTCCGGACTGGGTACGCAGTTTGATATTTCCATTGCGGAACTCTCCAACCGGCATGACATCCGTCCCCTGGTCATCAAAACCCTGCTGACCTACCTGGAACTGGAGGATATCCTCCAGGCCACCGGCCCGTTTTATGCCCAATACCAGTTTCAACCCTTGAAATCGTCTGCGGAAATTCTGGCCCGTTTCGATCCACAACGGGCGGCCTTCCTGCGCGGTGTCCTGCGCCACGCCAGAAAAAAAATCAAATGGTTCACCCTGGATGCCCATGCCACCAGTCTGGCGCTGCAACAACCACGGGAACGGGTCGTGGCCGCCCTGGAATATCTGGCGCAACAAGGGGACATTGAATTGGAAAGCATGGGAGTTCGCGAAGGATATCGCCTGCTGCAACAGCCCAAAAATCCGGAAGCCCTCCGGGATTCCCTCCTGGCCCGCTTCATGAAACGGGAACAACATGACATTTCCCGCATTCACACCATGCTCGATTTTGCCCACCACCCAACGTGCCGCACCCAATACCTGCTGGCCTATTTTGGGGAAGAGCGTCCCCCCTGCGGCCATTGTGACCGCTGCCAGCCCCAAGCCGAATCATCTTCCGGGACGATTCCTCCCCCCACCCGGCATGATCTGGGTTCAAATGCACTCCGGCAATTGCGCGACCTGCGTGCCGAACACCACCCCTCCCTGGCCACACCCCGCCAGTTGGCCCGGTTTTTTTGCGACATCACCTCCCCGGCCACCACCCGGGAGCGCCTGCGCCACCACCCCTTGTCCGGTGCCTGGAAACATGTCCCCTTTCACCAGGCCCTGACGTTTCTGGAAACCCATTGGCAGCCGTGAATTCTCCGATATTGTCCGCTTGCATTACGATACCATATTTGATACCATCATTTTCATGAACACTGCCGCCAAACTTATTGATGCCATGATAAATAACCCGTTGGACTGGCGGATTGACCAGCTTCAGACGGTAGCACAACGGCACAGCGTGATATGGCGGAGCGAAGGGGGTAGTCATTTCGCCTTCATTCGTCAGGATGGTCGCGCATTGGTCATCCCGGCCCGCAGGCCGATTCGGGCGGTGTACGTCAGGAAATTTGTCCAGTTCATCCAGAGAGAGTGACCCATGGCCAATCTTGAAGAGTACCCATTTGAAATCAGGCCTTTGACTCCCGATGAGGGGGGTGGATTTTTGATCACATTCACGGACTTCAACGAGTGCTTTTCCGACGGTGAGACCCCGCAGGAGGCCATCGAAAACGGCATGGACGCACTGAAAGAGGTTATCCTGGCTCTGCAAGAGTTTGGTTTTCCCGTGCCTGCTCCCGGTTCTGGTGGCCTCTCCGGGAAATTCATGGCCAGGGTTCCGAAGACCTTGCATGCCAGGCTCGTCACCAGAGCGCGGCGCGAAGGAGTGAGCCTCAATGCATTGGTTACAATGTTGCTGGCTGAAGGAATTGGGATGCGAGGCAAAGACGTTCATGTCTGATCAATCTTAATCAGGCCAAATTACCCATGAACCAGGTCCAGGAAATGCTGCGCCTGATGCGCGTCGATAAACCCATTGGCACCTGGCTGCTGCTGTGGCCCTCCTGGTGGGCCTTGACGGCGGCCAGACCGGGGCAACCGGATTGGACTCTCTACCTGATTTTCGGTTTGGGCACTTTTCTGATGCGCTCTGCCGGCTGCGTGGCCAACGACCTGGCCGACCGCCACTTCGATCCCCATGTCGAGCGCACCCGCGACCGTCCTCTGGCGGCCCGGCGTATCGAGGTTTTGCCTGCCCGCCTGCTGCTTGCCGTTCTCCTGTTGTGTGCGTTTGGACTGGTGCAGGCGTTGAACACCCTGACCATTCGCCTGTCATTTGTGGGGGCCGCTCTGGCCATCGTCTATCCCTATACCAAACGCTTCATCCATGTGCCCCAGTTCGTCATGGGAGCCGCTTTTGGCTGGGGAGTCATCATGGGGTGGGCTGCCGCCAGCAATACCATTCCCCTGCCAGCCTGGCTTCTGTTTGCCGCCACCCTGACCTGGGCCGCAGGCTATGACACCATCTATGCCATGCTGGATCGCGATGACGATATTCAAATCGGCGTCAAATCAACGGCGATTCTCTTCGGTCGTCATGATCGTCTGGCGGTGGGCATCCTGTACGGAATCACCCTGCTGTTGCTGCTCGTTGTCGGCCACCTCTTGCACCTGGGTCCCTGGTTCCCTATCGCCCTGTTGGCAACCCTGGGCCACATGGTCTGGCAGGTGCAATCCTTGCGTGGCTATCAACGACCCGCTATTTTCCGGGCTTTTCTCAGCAACCGCTGGACAGGCCTGATCATCCTGGTCGGCTTTGGGTTGGGATAATCATTCGGATCGACCATGGGGTTGGATCAGCCTCTCCTGACCAAGACTGGCCAGCCATCAATCCCTCATCAATACTCTATCAACAATTCATCAAACTTTCGCTCGATTCCTGGTTTATTCCTGACCTGAAATCTGTTTGATTGACAAGCATGGTCACCATTCAGAACCCTTTCCATAAAAGGATTTGACATGAATGACTTTGTTGGGGCTCCGCCCCAAACCCCGCCAGGAGGAAGGGCACAGCCCTTCCTCCTGGACCTCCATCCCAGTTTTTCAAACGTTTTACCCACTTCAACCCGTGCGGAATGAAAAAACCAAAATGACTCCATCGGTTCAAGAAGAAAAAATTCTCCTGCTGGAAGACTCCAGACTGCTGGCCAGTACCCTGAAACGGGAAATGGAAAAGCATGCTGCCTGCCAGGTCACCATCGCCGGTACATTCCAGGCAGCCAGGGAACTGGTTCAACACAAGACGCATGGCTATTCCCTGGCCATATTGGATCTCACCCTGCCCGATGCCACCCAGGAACAAATCGTGGAGTATTTCCGGGAATTGGCCATTCCCAGCATTGTCATGACCAGCCAATTTGACGAATCGCAACGCGAATATGTCTTTGCGCAGGGGGTCATCGATTTTGTTCTCAAGGATGGACCGGCCAGCCTGGAATATCTTTTTTCCCTGCTCGTGCGTCTGCACCGCAATCGGGAGGTAAAAATCCTGCTCGTGGACGATTCGCGCTCGGCCCGTGATCATATGAAAAGACTGTTACTGAAACATAATTTTCAGGTTCTGGAGGCTGCCAGCGGCAAGGATGCCCTGCAAATACTGGAACAGGATGAGCAGGTGCGTCTGGTCGTGACAGACTACAACATGCCTGGCATGGATGGCTACGATCTGACCCGATTGATCCGCCAAAAATGGGGCAAGGATCAAATGGCCATTCTGGGCATCTCCTCCCAGGGTGCCCATGTTCTCTCGGCCCGCTTTCTCAAAATCGGTGCCAACGATTTTCTCGGCAAGCCGTTTTTGGAAGAGGAATTCACCTGTCGGGTCACCCGCAACGTGGAAAACCTGGAACGCATTCAGGCCCTGGAAGAGGCGGCCATCCGGGATGTCCTGACCGGTCTGCACAATCGGCGCTTTTTACGGGATGTCGGAACCCGGCTATTTTCCGGTTTGCGGGGTGGCAAGCTCACCTTGAGCGCGGCCATCCTGGATGTGGACTTTTTCAAAAAAGTCAATGACACCTATGGCCACGATGCCGGTGATGCGGTCTTGCGCACCATGGGAGAAATCCTCAAAAAACACTTCGCCAAGGCCGATGTCGTGGCCCGGGCCGGGGGGGAGGAATTTTGTATCCTGGTGGTCAACCAGTCACCAACGACCTTGCGGGAACTTTTCGAAAGCCTGCGCACCGCCATCGAAACAGCCGAGATCATCCACCAGGAGACCACCATTCCCATCACAGCCAGTATCGGGGTTTCGACCTGCCAGGCCGATACCCTTGATGACCTGATCAATCAGGCCGATGCCGCTCTTTATGTCGCCAAACAGACCGGGCGCAATCGGGTTGTTTTCCATGCAGATCCTGAAACAATCAAGCAGGGAACTCCAAAACCATGAACTCGTCTCTGTGGGATGATAAATATGCCATCGGGATTGAATCCATCGATACCCACCATAAAAATCTGGTGCAAACCCTCGATGATCTGGTGCTGGCTGCTGCCTGTCAGGATGCAGAAAAAGTGCGAGAGGTTTTTCAGGCTGTCGAAGAATATGTTCTGGAACATTTTCGGGATGAAGAGCTGCTCATGGCCCGGGCCGGTTATCCAGACCTGGATGGCCATCATTTGCTGCATGCCCAATTCCGGCTCCGCTTCCACAAAATTGCCATGGATTTTACGGCGGGACGGGTTCCGGAAACCATCGTAGCCCTGCAACATGCCCTTTATGGATGGCTGTTTCATCATATCTACCATGTCGATCAGGATTATCGGCCCTGGGTCATACGTTTGCAAAACCAGCCATCCTCCTGACGATGACAACAAACACTTGCAGGATCAACCGTCATCCTGACAGATCATATTTGCAGTCATCCTGACTGGTCACGGGATTATCAGCTCTGGGTCATACGTCTGCAAAATCAACCACTGTCCTGACAATGAGCGCTTGCAGAATCACGTCAGCCAGACTGATCACACTTGCAAATTCAGGCCATGATGCATGCTTTTTCAGGCCATGATCATCCATTCGGCCA
>JADGCO010000108.1 GCA_015228935.1 Magnetococcales bacterium
CCGCTTTCCGGCGGTCGTATCCGTGACAGCCTTGCGTGATGATGAAAACACCATCATCGGCTATCTGCTGATCGGCACGGACAATACCGCTCGCAAAAGGGCGGAAGAAGCCCTGCTCAAGGCTGGTGCCCTGCAAAATGCGATTTTCAACAGCGCCAATTTTTCAAGTATTGCCACCGATGCCAAGGGTGTCATTCAAATTTTCAATGTCGGTGCCGAGCGCATGCTGGGCTACATGGCTGTGGAAGTACTGAACAAGATCACGCCTGCCGATATTTCCGATCCGCAGGAGGTCATCGTGCGAGCCAAGGCGTTGAGCGCCGAGCTTTCCGCATCGATCACTCCCGGTTTCGAGGCCTTGGTGTTCAAGGCCTCACGCGGCATCGAGGATATTTATGAGCTGACCTACATTCGCAAGGATGGAAGTCGCTTTCCGGCGGTCGTCTCGGTAACGGCCTTGCGCGATGCAGACAATGCCATCATCGGCTACCTGCTGATCGGCACGGACAATACCGCTCGCAAACAGGTCGAAGCCGAACAAAAGAAGCTGGATCAACGTCTGCGCGATCAGCAATTCTACACACGCTCCCTCATCGAGTCCCAGATCGATGCGCTCGTGACGACCGATCAATCCGGGATCATCATTGATGGCAACAAACAAATGGAAATGCTCACGGGTTGTACCCGCGACGAACTGATCGGTGCGCCGTTCAGAAATCACTTCACCGATCCGGAACGCGCTGAAGCAGGCATCAATCTGGTGTTGAGAGAAAAGAAGGTCATTGACTACGATCTCACCGTGTGGGCCAGGGATGGCAAAAAAACACCGGTATCTCTCCATGCGACCACCATCTACGACCGTGACCGAAAATTGCAGGGTGTGTTTGCCGCCGTGCGCGACATGAGCGAGCGCAAACGTCTGGATCAGGTACTCCAGGATAAAAACGCCGAGTTGGAAAGTGCCAAGCTCATCGCGGAAAAAGCCAACCTGGCCAAATCGGAGTTTCTGGCATCAATGAGTCACGAAATCCGCACACCCATGAACGGTGTGATCGGTTTGACCCACTTGTGTCTGCAAACGGAATTGACCGGACAGCAGCGGGATTATCTGTCCAAGGTCAGTGTGAGTGCCAATGTTTTATTGCAGTTGATCAACGATATCCTGGACTTTTCCAAGATTGAAGCCGGCAAGCTTGCCATGGAAAACATTGGCTTCACCCTGGATGAGGTTCTGGGGGGCGTGGTGGCCATCCTGAGTGTCAAAAGCCATGAAAAAGGCCTGGAACTCTTGTTGGATACCAGAAAAAATGTTCCCCATGGTCTGCAAGGGGATTCCCATCGCCTGGGACAGATTTTGACCAACCTGGTTGGCAACGCCATTAAATTTACGGAAAAAGGCGAGGTTTCCATAATTACCGAAGTGCTGGAAGAGACCCTGGAAAGCGTGTTCCTCCAGTTCACTGTCCGGGATACCGGCATCGGCATGACACCAGAACAGATGAACAAGCTGTTCCAGGAGTTTTCCCAGGGGGACACTTCCATCACCCGAAAATATGGTGGAACCGGGTTGGGATTGGCAATCAGTAAGCGCCTGGTCGAAATGATGGAGGGACAGATCCGGGTTGAAAATGATCCCGGGTGCGGTAGCCGTTTCATTTTTACGGCCCGTTTCAACAAATTGGCCGGTTTGGTGCAAGAACCCTTGCTGCCGGCAGAATGTATTCGCGGGTTGCGGATTCTGGTGGTGGATGACAATGACGGTGCCCGACAGATCATTGGTGGACAATTGGAAGACTTGACCTACCATCCGGTTTGTGTAGCAAGCGGGGAAAAAGCCCTTGAAACACTCGTCATGGCCGAGACAGAAGGGTCACCTTTCGATCTGGTTTTGATGGATTGGAAAATGCCTGGCATGGATGGTCTGGAAACGACACGGCGCATCAAAAAAGAGTTGCCCCTGAAAAAAATGCCGTTAGTCATCATGGTGACCGCTTATGACCAGGAGTACATCGCCGCATCGGAGGAGAAAAAAAATCTCCTGGATGGGTTCCTGATGAAACCGGTCAATATCAACGCCATGCTGGATGTCATCCTGATCGTCTTCGGCCATGAACCGATTCGGCAGACGTTGAGTTATGCAAACATCCATCGGGCCAGTCTGGCCGGGATCCACCTGCTCCTCGTGGAAGACAACGAAATCAATCAGCAGGTGGCGCAGGAATTGTTGGAACAGGCAGGAATCACGGTCGTCATTGCCAAAAATGGGCTGGAGGCGGTCAATCTGGTGGACAAGGCGCATTTTGACGGTATTTTAATGGATTTGCAGATGCCGGTCATGGATGGTCTGACCGCCACGCGGCTGATCCGGAAAAAAAGGGGTATCAACGAGTTGGTCGTCATCGCCATGACAGCCAATGCCATGGCCGGTGACCGGGAAAGATGCCTGGATGCAGGCATGAACGACCACATTTCCAAACCCGTGGATTTGGATGAAATGTATGCCACCCTGGCCAAATGGCTCCCAAGTCGATCCAGCCCCATTTCCCGGTCTCCAGTCGCACCCGCTTCTGGACGCAGTGCGGACCTGATTCTGCCCTTGCCCCCGATTCCAGGAATCGATGCGGCCAGGGGGTTACGCAATGTGGGAGGCAACACCCTGCTTTATCGCAACGTCCTGCTCAAATTTGCCCACAATCAAGGCGGAGCCTGTCAGGAAATGGAACGGTGTCTGGCATCCGGCAACGTCCTGACGTTGGAACGTGTAGCCCACACCTTGAAGGGCGTGTCGGCAACCATCGGCGCTCTGGAATTGGCATCTCTTGCGGAAAAAATTGAAAAACAGGCAAAGGTTACGGACGGCATGACAGCATTACCGAAATTGTTCGGCACGGCGGCCAGTGAATTGGCCCGCATCGTGGCAACCATCGAAACCACATTGGTGCAACCGGTAACCACGACTGAAAACAACGAGCAAACAGGAAACAATATCGGTCTGGAGGATTTGTCTCTGCTGATTCAGAAGGCCGTTGCCATGCTCCTTGTCTGTGACTCCACGGTGGAAAATGTGGTCACGGAAATGGCTGCGATGATGCCGAACGGTCGGCGTCGGCAAAGGTTGGAACCGATCCAGGTGGCCCTCGGCAATTACGACTATGAAACCTGCCTGACGCTTTTTCGTGATTGGGCGAAAGAGGAAAAGATTGATCTGGGGGCAGTATGAACCCGTGCCGACAGCACGTTGATGCCTGTTTTTTTTTGGAGATCACCCTGGTCAACAGACGAATGAAGAACCGGGTTTTCATCCGATCCACGAGAAACTGTTCCCAAAAAAACAGAGTAATTTCCGGAAATAGACGCATGAAGGACCGGGTTTTTCATCTGATGAACCCATGGGAAAATTTTCAGGAACGGTCCAGCCAGGCTCCATATTTCATTTCGTAAATATCGAAAATGGTGATGGCCATGGCGGCGATGATGGGACCAAAGAGCAACCCCAGAATGCCAAAATGGATAACGCCACCGAAGGTGGAAAGGACCGTGAGGAGGGTGTAGTTCAGGGCCAGAACAGGGCCACCGGCCTGGTGGCTGGTGGCGATGGTTCCCAGACGACCAACGAGAAGGGGCCGCAACAGGCTGTCGATACAGAAACCGATCACGAAGGCACCCCAGAAAATCAGGAAAAAAGCCTGCCCCTGATGCCCGTGCCAATAGAGAACCCAGGCCAGAGGTCCCCAGACAAGAAGGCCACCCACCACAGGAATGAATGACGCCATGGCCAGGGCCACCCCCAGATAAAACCAGGGCAGACCCATGAAGGCGGTCACCAGGGAAAAAGAGATGCCCTCCAGCAAGGCAATGCCGACCGTACTCAGGGTCAGGGTAAAGGCCAGGGCAGCAAAACGGGAAAACATGACATCGTCAAAACGGTTGTCCAGGGGGGTAAGAACCTTGACGTACCGCACGATCCGGGGTCCATCCCGGTAAAAAAAATACAAGGCAAACAGCATCAATCCCAGCGAAGCCAGGAAGGTCAAGCCCTGGCTGGTCAGCATTTTCAGCAAAGACAAAAGCAGGCGGGCACCTTGTGCAGTCAGGTTTTCGTGCCGGGCCATGATTTCGGCCAAAACCCTTTCTCGTACTTCCTTGGGAAGGGGAAGAGGACCGAGCCAACTTTGCAAGGTCGTCTGCAAGGTCGAGGCATCGGAGAGACTGGCCAGCCATTTTTGACTGTCATCAACGGTATAGCCGATGCGAAATACGCTGGAGAGAATCAAATAGACCAGGGGCGCAATCACCAGGATCAGGATCAGCAGGGTCATGAGAGCGGCTGCCCGCTCGGGCGTCAGGTGCCAGGAGTCGTGCAGCCGTTGGTAAAATGGCCAAGTCGCCACGGCCACCACCATGGCCATGAACAAGCCGGTCAAAAAAGGCGTGAAAAGCCACAGCAATCCCCCCAGTGCCAGTACCAGCAGGATGATCAAAAACTGCGTCTCGAAACGTGCCAGGTCCTGCTGTTCCGTATCCCCGGTCATAGGCATGCCTATTGCTTCAAAATTCGTGTATGGTTGGGTTGTGCCTGCGGAGCCAACCCTCCCTGCATCCTCCGGCAAGTCAATCCGGCTGGTCAAGGGAAAAGGCAGCCAGTATAAAGTTTCAGGAAGTTTTTGTTGATCTGTGCATATCCACGTTTTACATTACAGACTTGTAGAAAATTTTCGCTTGATTGAGGGGGGGGCATGTCCGGAAATGCATCGCTCACATTGATGTTGGATTCAGATCTCAAGGATCGCCTGGAACAGCTTGCCATAAACACCCAACGCAATGTTTCTTGTCTTGCCGAAGAGGCCATCAAGGGGTACGTGGACCAGAATATTTGGATCATGCAGGAGACCAAAAAAGCAGTCGAACAGGCTGATCAGGGTGGGCCATTTGTCTCTCATGACGACATGCGAAAATGGCTGGAGAGCTGGGGAACGAAAGATGAAATCCCGGCTCCTGACGTTCCAACCGTTTGATTTTCTATATGGAAATTGTTTGGCTGGCAATGGCCCGTACTGACCTTGTCAAGATCAGGGCTTATATTTCCGAACATAATCCGAAAGCGGCTTCAGAAGTTTCCAGACGTATTCTTGAATCCACTGAGCATTTGATGAAGAGTCCATATATGGGCCGGACGGGAAAAAATTGCGAATCAAGAGAATTGATCATTCCGGGAACTCCTTATATCGTTTCATATAGAGTTAAAAATGGCCGGATTGAAATATTGCGAGTCTTTCACGGGTCGCAAATGTTGTAGCAAAAAAATCAAAAAAAGTATCTTCTGTCCCATGGTTGGATGTTGTTATCCTGTTGTCAAAAATATGTAATGGAGAGATGTCCAATGCGTTACATGGTCCTGGGTATTCTGTTGGCCGGCATGATCGTACCGAACCTCGTTGCGGCACGGCCCACGGCCATTGCCCGCGAAGTTGCGGAACATCTCAAGGAAAAAAAAGAAGAGTACAACGTCAAGATGGACGTTCTGCGGCCTTTGCAAACCCAATTTTTTGAGCTGGAAGGGGATGTGCGCAGCCGGGAACGCGCCCTGGAAGAAAAACGGGTACCGGTCTACCGTGCCCTGGAAAAATATCGGAAGGTGCAGCAGATTTCCCTGGAATATCCAGAAGTGGCCACGGAAAACGAACGTCGGGAATACATGGAGATCAGGACCAAAACCGACATTGAAACCCGCCCCCAGCAGGAGGAACTTTCCGCCCTGCGGGAAAAATTGAATCAGGCCTACGAACGGTTGGCCGTGGCCCAGAAGGAGTTGGATATCGTCCAACGGGAAATTGAAAATTTGCATGACAAAGCCATCGAAGCCAAATCGGTCATGGGGGTGTCACGTGACTGAGTTGCCTGAAATTGGATCAACCCTTGATGACATGCTTGCTGTTTCTCTCCAGCAGGCAGAGCAAGGGGATACCATCGGTCCCTTTGCATCCATGGTCGAATGGCATCAGTATGTTGATTCCATCGAAAATGAAAAAAACCTGAATATCAAAAAATATCAGGAGAAGTTTTCTGGTGTCATGAGAGACAAGGCTTCCTCCACCGGGGTCAATGGGCGACCAAAAGCTTCGGCCACGGGGGGAGATGTGATGTGACCGGCGATGGCGTTGATGCCTTTGCACAAGGCCGGGTCATTGTTGATGGCCTGCTGTAATCCCTGATTGGCCAACTCCAGGACATAGGGCAGGGTGTGACCGGTGAGGGCGGGGGTGGCGGTCAAGGGGAGTGCGCCCGGCATGTTGCCGACACAGTAATGGATGACGCCGTCCAGTTCGTAGGTTGGACGGCTGTGCGTGGTGGGGTGGGCGGTTTCCAGGGTCCCCCCTTGATTGATGTCCACATCGATCACGACCGACCCCGGTTGCATGCGTTTCAGCATGTTCCGGGTGATGAGTTGCGGGGTACGTGCACCGGGGGTCAGGACGGCGCTGATGACCACATCGGCGGCCAGGATGGTTTCCTGGAGTTTTTGCCGGTCGGACATGAGGGGAACGACATTGGGGGGCATACGGTCGCTCAGATCGTGGATGCGTTCCGGGTCCACATCCAGGATCAGGACACGGGCACCGAGCGAGGCCGCCATGCGCGCCGCACTGCTGCCAACCACACCCCCACCCAGGATCAGCACAGTGGCCGGTTCCACACCAGGTACCCCGCCCAACAAAAGCCCCCGTCCTCCCTGGGAGCGTTCCAGAAAGCGGGTTGCCTGGTGAATGGCCATGCGACCCGCCACGGCACTCATGGGAGCCAGAACAGGCAGGCGACCATCCGGGGTTTCGATGGTTTCATAAGCCACAGCCACACAACCGGAATCCAACACCGCCTGCAACAGGGCAGGGGCACCAGCCAAGTGAAAAAACGCGCAGATGATCTGGCCTGGACGCATGGCGGAGTATTCGCCGGGTTGTGGCTCCTGGACCTTGACCATCATGGCGGACCGTTCCCAGATTTCCGCCACGTCGGGCACGATGACAGCCCCGGCGGCGGCATAGCGGGAATCATTGAAGCCACTGCCAAGACCGGCTCCGGATTCCACCAGGATCTGGTGACCATGTTCTACCAGGGTTTCAACCCCGGATGGTGTAATGGCGACCCGGTACTCATCCGGGCGATGTTCCTTGATGACCCCGATGTACATGTATCCGCTCCTGAGAGGCTGTCTAATAACATGTTAATTTCAATAAAAACGAATGAAAAACCGGGATGGAGGTCCAGGAGGAAGGGCTGTGCCCTTCCTCCTGGCGGGGTTTGGGGCGGAGTCCCAATAAAATCTTCCTTTCCAATTTTTTTTATCCGAGGGTTAATAAACAGCCTCTGAGAGACTGATTGATCCAGACCCCCTCTTTATATTTAGTCTAACGGTGTTTTTTTTTGAAATGAATACAAAAAAACGGTAACTGTTCGGTTCCCCCATAATAAACGTTTGAAAAACCGGGATGGAGGTCCACATTCCGCCATCAGACGACGGTATGCAATGCCTCTTCTATGACATTCCAGGCACGATGGAGTTCTGCATCCGTGATGCAATAGGGTGGCAGTACATAAATGACATTACCCAGTGGACGAATCAACAGGCCGCGTTCGAGAAAAAAAGCCCGCAGGCGGTGGCTCGTTTCGGAGGCGTAGGGTATTGAATGATCGAGTTCCACGGCGGCAATGCCGCCCAAAACCCGACCGTTCGTGATTTTGGGATGGCGGACCAGCTCCAGGACTCTTTCCTTGTTGACCCGCTCGATGTTGACCACGCGGGCCAGGGTTTTTTCTTTTTCGAACAGATCCAGGGAGGCAATACCGGCAGCACACCCCAATGGATTGGCCGTGTAGGAGTGACCATGGGCAAAGGCCTGATCGAAGCCGTCGTCCAGGAAGGCCTGATAGATTTCCTCCCGGCAGACTGTAGCGGCCATGGGGAGGAAACCGCCGGTCAAGCCTTTGGAGAGGCAGATGATATCTGGATCCACGCCGGCCTTGTGGCAGGCGAACATGGCACCGGTGCGACCGAAACCGGTCATGACTTCGTCGAAAATCAAGAGAATGTCGGCCATTTTCAGTTTGGCGGCCAGGCCCCGCAAAAAGTCGGGGCGGCACATGCGCATCCCCCCGGCCCCCTGGACCAGAGGTTCCAGGATGACCGCAGCGCATTCGCTGGCGTTTTGTTCCAGGTATTGGGTCAGAGCGGTCAGGACATGTTCTTCCTTGGCATCCACTTCCGTATCGCCGATCCAGGTGGCAGGAAAGGGAATCGCATCGACACGGAACAGCATGGACTCGAAGGCATCGAAAAAACCCGAAGCCCGACCAGCGGACATGGCACCCGCCGTATCACCGTGGTAACCCCCTTCAAAGGAGAGAAAGCGCGTCCGCCGTTCGCCCCGGTTGATCCAGTATTGACAGGCCATTTTGAGGGCCACCTCCACGGAGGTGGATCCATCGTCGGAGTAAAAGACCCGGTTCAGGCCATGGGGAAGCCTGGCGACAAGGCGGCTGGCCAGCTTGACGGCCGGTTCGTGGGTAAAGCCGGCAAAAATCACTTGTTCCAGCTTTTCCGCCTGGGTGGCGATGGCCCGGGCAATGGCCGGATGGGCATGACCGTGGGTGGTGACCCACCAGGAGGAGATCAGATCGAGATATTTGTGACCATCGGCGGCAAAAAGGGTGGCGTCGCGGGCCGCAACAATGGGTATGGGAAGGGGGGCCGATTTTTCCTGCGTAAAAGGGTGCCAGATGTGTCGGCGGTCCAGGCTGACCAGATCCTGCATGGGCTGCACCTCCTCGTGCCGTTTCCTGAATTCCCAACAATCCCGCATTTGGGGGGCAATGGTCAACCCATCTGGAAAAGTTTATCGGTCATGATGCCTGCCAGGGCTTCCAGCGTGCGTGCCGGCGGGTTGGTTGGAATCGCAATGCCGTTGTGGCGCAAGGTATCCTGTAATACCAGAACCATGGGGGGGGCCAGGTTGGCTGCCTGGAGAAGGGAGGTGCGGGTCATGATGGTCGTGATGGGTCCCTGTTCCAGGACCCGACCATCGGCAAACAGGGCAGCCGTATCGGCCCAGGCATAGGCAAAATCAACATCGTGGGTGGAAAATACGATGGTGGTACCCGTATCCGAAAGGTGGGAGAGGATGGCCAACAGGTGGATTTTTCCCTGGTGATCCAGGCCGGCGGTCGGTTCATCCAGGATCAATATGCGTGGACGCATGGCCAGAATACCGGCGATGGCAGCACGTTTGCGTTGGCCATGCGACAGAAGGTGGGGAGGACGGTTCGCCAGAGAAGCAATTTGCAAAGCTCCCAGGGTTTCCGTGACCCTCTGGCGTGTTTCAGCTTCCGACAAACCAAGATTGAGGGGGCCAAAGGAGACATCTTCGGCCACCGTGGCCGCAAACAATTGATCATCCGATTCCTGAAGGACCACGCCGACCTGGCGACGCCATTGGGCAAGAGAATTGCGATCATGGCCAACAGGTTGACCATCCAGCAGCACACTTCCTGTCTGGGGGCGCAAGGTGCCATTCAGGTGCAAAAGGAGAGTTGTCTTGCCGGCACCATTGGCCCCCAGCAGGGCGAGGCGTTCGCCGGCGGCAATTTTCAGGTTGAGGCCGCGCAGCGTCGCGTCGGTGTTGCCCGGAAAGCGATAAACCAGATTGCGGGCTTCCAGAATGACCTCAGCCATAACGCGCCAATTCCCGACTCACCAGCAGGATTCCTCCCGGCAGGGCCACGGCCCACAACCACTCTCCAGGCAAGGTTTGCGGAGCGGAGGAGAGTACGGGGAGGTTTCCCGCATAGCCGCGGGCCGCCAAGCCGGTTTCCATGCGGCGTGCCTGGTGCAGGGTGCGGCCCAGCAGACCGGCCACAAGCAGGGCCAGGGAGCGCAGGGAACGTCGCCATCCCTGATAACCGAGGCGAAAAGATTGGGATTGGAAGCCGGTGGCAGCCATCTCTCCCAGCACGAAGAGCAGGCGGTAGGTGAGCATGGCAAGATCGATAAACACCGACGACACCCCCAGTTTTTTACCGAGGGTGAGCAGGCGCATGGGGGGAGTGGTCAAGGCGAGCAGGAGCATGGCCGCCAGAGTGGCCAGGGAACGCAACCCAAGCAGCACGGCATTCCGTGCCCCGGTGGCTGACCAGGTCAGGAGAAGACCTTCCTGCCAGGATACGGAAATGGCCAACATGGGGAGAGTGGTCACGAGAAAGCTGGCCGGGATCAAAAGCATGCCCAAAAATACGGCAGCAGGAACGCGGGCCGACATGCGGGCCAGAATCGCCGTGGTCAGCAAAACGAGCAGGGCGGCAAAGGGGGGGGATCCAAGCAGGGCCGTGGCCATCAAGCCAAGACAGAGAGCGGCTTTGCCTCCCGTACCGCGTGACGACCAGGCATTGTTGTGGGCAATCCGGTCAAGAACGCGCATGATCCTGATTGGTTTGGGACTCTTTCGCCTGGCGACGACCGCGCCGCAGGCCTGCATAATAACCGATGAGGCCACTGCCCAGGGCGGCTTGCAGGGCAAAGAACAGGCTGGCAATTTCGTTGCTGGGCGGGGTCCAGAACGCTGTCATCCAGGGGTGGTATCCTGGCTGCAACTGGGCAACAATTTTTCCAGCCTGATCGTCGGCACCTGTAAAATTGCCATTTTTGGATCCTGGCAGCACAAAGGGAAGCAGCACGATCAACAGGGCCAGGGTCAGAACAAACCGATTGTTACGCAACATGGCAGGAGTTCTCCAAACCGGCATGGCCGCGCAGATTGGCCAATTGGCGCAATTCATCGGCACTGTTGCGCAGCAGCCAGTTGCCGACGGCCACCGTCAACAACCCTTCAACAATGGCCAATGGAATCTGGGTCACGGCAAACACGGCGAGAAACTTGCCGGCAGAGCCGACCACGCCCGATACCGGATCGGGAAAGGCGATGGCGAGTTGCAGGGCGGTGGTGACATAGGTGGCGAGGTTACCGAGCGTGGCGGAAATAAACAGGGTGGTGGGCAGGGTGAGTCCGGCGGCCTTGCCGGCGCGGTAGGCGGCCCAGGCCACCCAGGGGCCGATGATTCCCATGGCAAAAAGGTTGGCTCCCAGGGTGGTCAATCCCCCGTGGGCCAGGAGCAGGGCCTGGAACAGCAGCACAATGGCCGCAATCAATGTCATGATGGGGGGACCGAACAGGACGGCTCCCAGACCTGTTCCGGTGGGATGGGAACAGCTTCCGGTCACGCTCGGCAGTTTGAGGGCGGAAAGGACAAAGGCAAAAGCCCCACAGGCACCCAGCAACAGGCGTGTTTCCGGTTTTTCCCGCAGGGTACGGCCAGCCTTGCGCACCCCGGCTATCACAAAGGGAAGGGCAGCCACACTCCAGGCCGCAGCGTGCAGCGGGGGCAAAAAACCTTCCATGATGTGCATACGGCAACACTCCCCATAAAATCCAGAGGAGGTCGTGCAGCGATGGTCCGGGGAGAGGAGTCGGTCGCTGGAGCGACCGGTTTTTTTCAAGATCAATCCACCCCGCGCCACCGGGGCACCCCGCCCGGATGGAAAAGAAGCAACAGCGCGCTTGCAACAGGGTACTGGCAGGTCTCCTGGCTTGCGGGTCTTTGCCTGGGTCCAGCCTTCCCGGTTTCCCAGTGGCCTTGTTGGATCAGGCTCGCCGCTCACAGTTGCGGGGGCAGCCACGGCATGGTACCTCGCCAAGCAAAGGCCACGACCGTGTTCCCATTTCATCCCCCGCAATTCGGCAATCGCGGAGGAATCCAGTACACCCCGAGGATTTTCAGGAGAATCGGGTGTGAAAGTCAAGGGGTTATTTCAGGTTGCTCTTGAACCGAAAACCTCCTCAATCGACCGGGCATCCAGAATGTTTTCGCTCCAGGCTTCGATGGATTCCTGGCTTGCGGCGTTGATCCTGGCAATCACCTGGTCAGGGAGTTCACCAAAGCGGCGGCGTAGCAGACGGAGCAGAATGGCAGCCTCGCCTTTTTGGGTGCCTTGCTCGATGCCTTGCTCGATGCCTTGTTCGATGCCTTGTTCGATGCCTTTCTGGATGCCTTTTTGCATGCCTTTCCGGGTGCCTTTCCGGATGCCTTTCCGGATGCCTTTCCGGGCACCTTTTTGTTCGCTTTCTTCCAGTGCCTTCAAAAATAAGGGGCGCAGGACTTCGTTGTCCATGATGTTGATTGTCATGGCCATCTCTTCAGCCTCCGTTTTGACGACAGAAACATCAGCCAATCACCTTCAACTCCACCCCTTCGCGTTGCTGGAGCATCATTCATCCCTCTCTCCGAAAGGATTCATCCTGCCGTATCCGATTGATGACGATTTCACGAAAATTCTTGGAAAGCGGACACATCCTCACGGCATCATCGGTCAAAAAAACCGAAAATGAGTTCTGTGCGACCCTTGACATGCTCAATTGGTCATTTCGCCATGGAAGAGATCCTGCAACGAACCCGCATCAATGGCCCGATCTATCCATGAATCCAAAACATCCGGATCGGCAGCACGAACCTTCTGTTCGACCCAGGCAGGCAGTTCGGGAAAATGACGCTGGAGAATGCGAAGCAGGAGATGAATTCTCTCTTCCTGGCGGCCTTCCTGGCGGCCTTTTTCGAGTCCTTTTTGCTCCCAATCTCT
>JADGCO010000109.1 GCA_015228935.1 Magnetococcales bacterium
CGGGGCATACTCCCACAATATGAAAATTGGGTCAAGGACCTATATTTATAAAATGATTACAACAAAAAAATACTTTAAAAATATATGCTTACGTCTACAAGATCACTTCGGAAGGCATTGACTTTTCAGGGTGTCTCCACCCCTGTCACCCGGGCACGGGTATAATCCGGATCGCCCCCGAAAATGCGGCGGACGACCCCCTGGAGACGGGGATTCTGGACATAGATCAGGCTGCGTTCAAACTCGGGGAGAATGACCACCTCCTGGATGAGAAACGCCTGGATTTTGGCAAAGGCCTGCATGCGGGCCGCCGGGGTGACTCCATCCTGGGCCGCTGTCACCCACCGGTCGAGTTCAGGGTTGACATGGCGTCCGCGGTTGTTCTGATTCCAGGAGGCAAACAAATCCCCGAAGGTGAGCGGATCATCAAAATCCGGACCCCAGGCCGTGGAGACGATATCAAACTGCCCCGCACTCATGCGGGCCAGACGCTGCTTGAATATTTGCCGGTCAATACGCAACCGGAGACCGAGTTCACGCTGGAACAGATGCTGAAAATATTCCGCTTCCATGGCGGCGTTGTCACTGCTGCCGGTCAGGAATACCAATGGCGGAAATTCCGTCAAGCCAAGCTCTTGTCTGGCAATGGCCAGATGCTCCCGGGCAAGGGAAGCATTCACGGCAGGTTGCGGGGCTGGATACTCTTCCCGGAACGGCCTTTTTTCTCCCTTGAGCCAGGTTGGAAAAAGGGATGGGGTCGGCAGGGTTCCGGGCAGACCAATCACCTTGTTCACCAGCTCGGAGGGGTCGAAAATCAACTGGATGGCCCGGCGCAGGTTCAGGTTGCGTGTCACCCGGTCGGGACGAAAATTGAATTCCAGGAAAAACACCGAACCATCGGCAAAACGCCGAATGCGAAACTTGCGCCGCAAGGCCTCGCTCAGGGTTTCGGCATCCAGACCGGCCATGGCAATCTTGCCATCCCGGAACAGATTGAAAAGGGTACTCGTATTGGATGTGATGTAGGGAATGTCAATCTCCCGCAGATGAATCTGCCCGCGATCCCAATAGAGTTCATTGCGCTCCAGACGCAGGGAGGCACCATGTACCCAACGGGTCAGGCGAAACGGACCATTGAAAAGCAGATCGTTCACATCGGCGGCATACCGTTCGCCCCGGCTGCGAAAAAAATGTTCCCGGATCGGAAAATAGGTGGCAAAGGCGGTCAGACCCAGAAAATAGCTGCAAGGTTTGGCAAAAGTGACCTGCAAAGTGTAGTCATCTACGGCGGTGACTCCGAGATTGGTCACGGGTTGTTCGCCACTGTTGATGGCCTGGGCGTTGCGGATGGGAAACAGGAAAAAGGCATACTCGGAGGCGGTCTCCGGGGCCACGGCCAGACGCCAGGCAAACACGAAATCATGGGCGGTCACCGGCGCGCCATCGCTCCAGCGAGCCGAACGCCGCAAATGAAAAGTCGCGCCCTTGTCATCCAGTTGCCAGCTTTCCGCCACCCCGGGAATCAGGCGATTGAGAGAATCATACCGCACCAACCCCTCCCCCGTATGGTTGAGAATAAAAAAACTCACCTGGTCGGTTGCCTTCAGGCTGTTGAGGGTCGGGGGTTCCTCGGTCATGGCCAGGGTGATGCGTTGCCGGGTGCTGTCCACGGCCTCCCGGGTTTCCGACTGTTGGCTCACTGCCTCCTGGGCCGCACGCTCCTGGGCCACCACACCCCGGACCCATACCGGCAGGGAAACGATCCAGATCCAAAAAAGCAGGCCGGGAAACAGCAACATTTTCCTTTTTTGGCGACTTCGATGTATCATGATGCCCGGGAAGAGAGTTTCCCCGGTTACGGCAGAGCCGCCGGTCCAGGATCTGGCTGGACCACCGGTTCCGGTTCCGGCAGTACCACTGGTCCCAGTCACGGCAGTACCACTGGTCCCAGTCACGGCAGTACCGCCAATCTCGGCAGGATCACTGGACACAGCAGAGTTGCTGATATCTGAACACATCTCATGCCCGTACCCGTGGACGCATCCATGTCCGAGTCCCTGCTCATCGAACTGATGGTCCTGATTGTGGTCATCTGGTATTTTCAGATGCGGGCCAGGGAACGCACCCTGAATCTGGCCCGGCAGGTGTGCGCGGAGATGGCCTTGCAGCTCCTGGACGACACCGTCACCATCTGTCACATGAGTCTGAAGCGTACACCTGATGGCCAAATGTGCATTCGCCGCATTTACACCTTTGACTTTACCGACCAGACAGAAAATCTTCGACAAGGTACGGTCATTTATCTGGGTGATCATCTGGAATCCCTCCTGATCGGTGATTCTCCCGTCATCCGACATTGACCGCAACCCCTTGCCAACCTGGCACCCTTCCGAAAGGAAAAAAGCCATGCCCCATGACCGAAGCCCCAGCGAGCAATTGTTGAAGCAAGGTAACCAGGCCACCCGTGACGGTCGTTTTACTGAAGCACTCGATTATTACCGTCAGGCGTTGGAAGGGTATCAGAATACCGGCGATGGCGCCGGAGAGGCCACCACCCTCCACCAGATGGCCCTGCTCGCCACCCAGACCGATGATGCCGAACGGGCCATGGTCCTGTTCCGCCATGCCATGGAAATCCGGGAAAGTCTCGGAGATCTGGAAGGCGAGGCCAACACACTCGCCAACATGGCCTTCATCTGTTTCAAGGCCAAGGATCATGACGAAGCAATCCGGCTGAATTTACAGGCCATCTCTTGTCTGGAACGGGCTGGTGCCTGGTCGGATATGGTCACGGTGGTCAACAATCATGCTTTCATGGACAAGGATTCCATTCGCCCTGGCCGGGCACAAGCCTTGTGGTTGGCCTTGCGGGTACCGGTCTATCCCGACATTTTGTTGAACCGTTGCGCGGAGATGGTCAACGAACTGGGGCCGGAATCCCCGGGAGGTCTTTTGGTGGCGGCAGCGGCACCCCTCTTGTTGCTGCGCTGCAAGGAAAATGAACTGCCCAGTACCGAAGAACGCACCAAGGCCCTGCTGCTCCTCGCCGCCTGTGCCGATGCCCGAGAAATACCCCCCGATGAGTTGGATGCCTGGCTCAGTGATCCGCAGTGGCACGATGTCAACCAGCTCCTGCCGTCCCTGAACAATCTCCTGGAATCGTTGATCGGAACCGATGACTGGCTGTTCAATCCTGCCCAGGCTCCCGCTCCCTGGTGGGTGAACAAACCCCATTGACACATCCAACCTGAACAAGGCTCTGATCTCATGACCTCTGCCATTTCTCCGGATGGACCCGAACGACTGGCCTGGCTGGAAAGCCAGGTTACCCCGATCCTGGACACACCTGAATTTTCGATGTTGACGACCAACCAAAGAAATCGTTTAATTCCTCTGGTGGCAAAACGACTCAAACGTGCCAAAAGGGTGGATGCAGCGGCGATTGTCGCCGAGATTTACCTTCTGCGCCATCAGGCACCGGAATTGTTTCAAACCCAGACCGACCACACCCGGACCGCTTGACCCTGGCCGGTCAAACCCGGACCGACTGAGGCACTTTTTGAAAGGTGATTGACCATGCACGGCCCCTCGGAACCCCGAAAATCACCCCCCTTTCCGATTCCCATCACTCCGGTGGCGTCCGGGACCACGCCCAACCCGGCCATGCAGGAATCACCCTGGGAAGAAAAGTTTCAGCTTTTGATCCGGTTTGGCAAGGAGCGCAACTGGGGTGAAGTGCTGAAAATTTTGACCGACCTCTCCACGAGTCGGCGTTTTCCGCACACAAGCAAGGCCGTGGCCCAACGTGCCTGGGTGGCTCTCAAGAGCGATGTCCCGGCCATTGCCGTGGTGACAGCCCTGCGTGAGGTGGTGATGACCATCGGTCCCCAACATGAACTTGCCGGCCCCATGGGCGCCCTGGCCTATTTTCTGGCCCGCCACCGCAAGGGAAACGAACCGGAACGCGAATTTGCCGTGGCCCAGGCCCAGCAAATGCTGCATCTGATCTGTGAATTTCAAAAAGTCCCGGAAGGAAACCAGGCATTCAAGGATTGGGTCAACGCCAATCGCCTGGAAAATCCGGACTATTACCTGCCCAAGGTCATTGATGGCCTGGAGGTCATGGTGCTGGGCGATTGGTGGTTCGACCGCCAAGCCTTGCAGGAAGAACTCAATGCCGTCAACCAAAGGAGCGCTGCCCAATAATATGGAAGAACAGGAGCAGGACAATCTCAAGTTTCGAGTGATCAATCGGGTCCGCAAGGAGATGCTCGTGCGCACTGCGGAAAGCCTGATCCATTCCCAGGATTGGCGTACCACTGGCAAGACTCTGCGCCGCATCATGAACCAACTGCGTGGTATTCCCTCGGCAGGCGAGGAGGATGACAATCGCCTTTGGGCGCGTTTTCAAAGTGCCTACCAGATCTACCTGGATCGCCGCGCCCGGGATTTCGACCAGGGTCAGCAGATGAAACTGGCCCACGTGCGTGAAGAAATTCTGGATCGACAACGCCAGACCGTCCACCTTGGGCAAACACTGTACTTCGCCCAAAGCCGCGTGCGCAGTTTCGAGGATCGACTGCACGACATACCGCCCGGTCCACACCAGGAGGTCATCCGCGATTTTATCGCCGATACAATCCAGCACGTCAAAATCGACATGGCCGTCAAGGAGCGCGAATTGCAGGAAGTGGAACGGGTTCTCGTCGAACTCAGCGACAGCGTTCACGGCTGCTGATGTGCATCCGGCATCCGCGTTCAGCCTGAGCCATATTCCACGTTCTTTACCGATTCTGCCAGGTGGTCGTATCGCCCCGTGTCTTCACGCACGATTGTGATATGACCAAACCTGCCAGATGCTTGCATCGCCCTGTATCATGCGTGTCTGCCCATGGCATCGCCAATCCTGCCGGAGGATCGCAGTGCCCTGTATTGTGCATGGTATGCCGTAACGTGCCCAATCCTGCCAGAGAATCGCAGTGCCCTGTATCGTGTGCATTGAGACGTGGTGTTGACGATCCTGCCCGATGATCGTCTGCCCTGCTTCAAGCGCGTTGTGCCGTGGCAAAGTTGCGCCAAAAATCGAGCCGACGGTTGAGATGGTCAACCTCGCGACGGTGTTTTTCCTGGGCTTTTTCAAGTTGCTGATTGTTGCGTGCCTTCCACCATTCCACCTGACGCCGCAGGGCATTGATCTCTTCCTGATACTCTTTCGTATTTTTTGTATCAGGTGCCGCAGCAACCTGGGGTTGCGGTTGCGCAGGTTGTTGGCTCAACTGCGCAATACGACGGTTCAGGGAGGCAATGCGCATGGCATAGTCACGGTGGAGAGAGTCGATCAGCGTATCATACTCTTTCCGGACCACCTGCAAGGCAAGGCTGTTGTCTTGTTCATCACGCGGGGAGACCTGTGACATCCGGAAGATGTCGTTAAAATCCATCCGGGCGTTTTTCAACATGCGAATGGCCATCCGGGTGGCATTGAGGACTTCACCTTCCCGGTCAGCAAAGGTCAGATTCAAAACCTTGGCCAGCTTGTCAAGATCGACGGTTTGTGTGGACATGGGGGGAGCCTTTCTATTTATTTTTATTTACGTCAGTTACAGCCAATTCTGGGTCAAAAGGTACGCTGACAGGCATTGAGCAATATTCGGGCCAAATATTTTCATGGGCCAGAAAAACAGTTGCCAGACAGGACCTGAACCCGGTCCGCCTGACCTGGAAAACAGCCACCAGACTGGATCGGAACCAGGCTCGCCCAAAAATGTGTCCAGATATGAAAAGAGACACGGGACAGGTGACCATCGGACCAATGGAAAAAACAGCAGCGCGACAGGTGTTGATATTTTGACAAACGTCATGATCCTGACATATATTCCACCCCGTTGCTGGAAAGGGGTTGGCGTGGTGGAACAAGACGTATATTTTACGAAGCGTTATCCAGATCAGGGACGGACCGTGACCAAAAGGAGAGATGACCGCCATGACCAAGCCGGAAGATGCCAAACCGATTGATTTTATTCGGACCATCGTGGCCGAAGAGTTACGGAGCGGCAAGCACACCCAGGTGGTCACCCGCTTTCCACCGGAACCCAATGGCTATCTGCATATCGGCCATGCCAAGTCCATTTGCCTGAATTTTGGAATTGCCGCAGAAAATCCAGGTGGACACTGCAATCTGCGTTTCGACGACACCAACCCGACCAAAGAGGAACCGGAATATATCCGTTCCATCGAAGAGGATGTCCGGTGGTTGGGATTTGATTTTGGAGAGCGGCGCTACTTTGCTTCGGATTATTTTGACCAGCTCTACACCTATGCCGAGGCCCTGATCCAGGCAGGCAAGGCCTATGTCTGTAGCCTCAGTGCGGAGCAGATGCGTGCATACCGGGGCACCCTGACCCAACCGGGGCAGGAAAGCCCTTACCGCAGTCGATCCGTGGCCGAAAATCTCGACTTGTTCCGGCGCATGCGGGCGGGGGAATTTCCGGATGGTGCCCACGTGTTGCGGGCACGCATCGATATGGCCTCCCCCAACATCAACCTGCGCGATCCGATCCTGTATCGGATCATCCATGCCCATCACCATCAGACCGGGGATCGTTGGTGCATCTACCCCATGTATGATTACACCCACTGTCTGTCAGATGCCTTGGAAGGCATCACCCACTCCCTGTGTACCCTGGAATTTGAAGACCACCGCCCCCTGTATGATTGGGTTTTGGAGCAGCTCGCTACACCGTGTCACCCCCGCCAGATTGAATTTTCCCGCCTCTCCCTCGAATACACGGTCATGAGCAAGCGCAAGCTCAATGAACTGGTCACTTCGCAGGAGGTGTCAGGCTGGAATGATCCGCGCATGCCCACCCTGTCCGGACTGCGGCGGCGTGGGTATACCCCGGAATCCATCCGGGAGTTTTGTGGGCGCATCGGTATCACCAAGGCACCCAACAAGGTGGAAATGAGTCTGCTGGAAAACTGTCTGCGTGATGACCTGGAAGAACGGGCACCACGGGCCATGGCGGTTTTGGATCCGGTGCGGGTCGTCCTGGAAAATTATCCGGAAACACAAGAAGAGACCCTGACGGTTCCCTGCCATGCCAACCATCCCGACATGGGAACCCGCGACCTGGGTTTCAGTCGGGAAATCTTGATCGAACGGGACGATTTTCGGGAAGATGCCCCACCCAAATTCAAACGTCTGGCCTTGCTGGGAGAGGTCCGGTTGCGCCATGCCTATGTGATTCGTTGTCACCAGGTGGTGAAGGATCCGGTCAGCGGTCTGATCACCGAGCTGCGATGCACCTATGATCCTGCCACCCTGCACGCCAACCCCGTTGGTCGCAAGGTCAAAGGGGTGATCCACTGGGTTTCCGCCCGGCATTGTGTCCGGCATGAAGTCCGCCTGTATGACCGCCTGTTCCTCAAGCCCAACCCTGGTGAAGACCAGGATGAAGCAGATTTCAAGGCTTCCCTGAACCCCCACTCATTGCAGATTCTTCCTGATTGTCCCATGGAAGCTTCTCTTGCCCAGGCAACGCCCGGCAGTCGGTTCCAGTTCGAACGACTCGGATATTTTTGTGTCGATACCCAGGATTCCCAACCCGGCAAGCCCGTTTTCAACCGGACCGTCACCCTGCGCGATTCGTGGGCCAAAATTGAGGCAAAACAATAGAGAATCGTATGGGCCTTTTCAGGGAACTTTTTTGGAGAGATTTCCCGAAGGTTGCCAGGATTTGGTCAATTCCTGGGCCTTGGCAAGTTGGGCGGGTGACATCTGTTTAACGAGGAGGTCCCGTCTCTTGCCAGCCCGGCTCTCACCCTGCCTGGCAGCCAGATCAAACCACATGTAAGCCTGGATGAAATCTGCGGGAACGACCTTGCCGAGGCTGTAAATGACGCCCATATTGTATTGAGAGAAGGCATCCCCCTGGGCAGCAGCCTGTTGATACCAATGCATGGCCTTTTTAGAATCCTTGGGCAAACCGATGCCCTGGTTGTACAGGATACCCAGTTTTTGCTGTGCCCTGGCTGTTCCTTGTTTGGCCGCTTTGTGATACCAGGCTGCTGCCTCCGGCATGTTCCGTCGGACACCACGGCCATTGGCAAGCATCACGCCCAGATTGTATTGCGCGCTGGCATATCCTTGCTCCGCCGCCTTGCGGAACAGTGCTGCGGCCTCCTGGTCGTTGCGGGAGACACCGCGACCACTGGCAAGCATCACCCCCAGATTGTACTGGGCATTGGCGTTACCTTGCGCAGCGGCCTTGCGGAACCATGCAACGGCTTCTTTGTCATCTTTCGGGGTGCCTTCACACCCATCTGCGTACAACAAGCCAAGATGAACCTGGGCCGTGGCATCACCTCGTTCTGCAGCCTGGCGATACTGCTCCATGGATTGAGGTTTGTCTGGCTGGGAAACATTATTTCTGGCGGGGTGCGGCAGGTTTGGACCCTGTTGGGTTCTGTTGTCGCTTGAATTGAATTTTGGCGGATCATCCGTGGTTTCACCGGCCAGCAGGCTTGCCTCCGGCAGGGCCAGCAAGCCGGCAAGCAACAGCATGCTGTGGGGTCCGAACAAAAAAAATCGTTTCATGACCTTGACATCCTTTCAATGAGGGAGATGCCACCCTGATATCATGCCCCTTGCGGGATTGGATTCACCACGAACGGACGAGGAGATGCGCCAACCATCTTCCATGGTGGAAAACCGGGTATTTTGAATATGTACTCCCTTTTCAGGAGAAAGCAATCCTTGGCAGACGGTTCGTGCTTTTCGATACATCCATCAAATCGAAAGCTGGACATTGAATTTACATTTGTTCATATCATTTTTTCAATCATTTGAAATCTTGCGAATGAATCGGGGATCATCCACAATCCCGCGACAGGCTTGAGTTATTGGTGGGTAGATGTGTCATATCCCCCCTGGGTATATCCCTCGTTTCCTTCACCTTGGAGGCAGCTTTTATGTCCACAGAGCATGTATATCCTGTTTCACCGGAAGTGGCACAGCGTGCCCTGATCCAGGAAGCTCAATATCATGAAATGTATCAACGTTCAATCACGAATCCAGAGGGATTCTGGGCAGAGCAGGCCAGGCATTTCGTGGATTGGATCAAACCCTGGGATCGGGTATTCGATGCCGATTTTGTGCGTGCGCGGTTTCGGTGGTTCGAGGGGGGCAAACTGAATGTCTCCAGCAACTGTCTGGATCGGCATCTGGCCAAGCGTGGAGATCAGGTGGCCATCATCTGGGAAGCGGATGATCCGAATCTCTCGAAAAAAATCACCTATCGGGATTTGCACGAACGGGTGTGCCGTTTTGCCAACGCCATGCAAAATCGCGGTGTCAAAAAAGGGGATCGGGTAGCCATCTACCTCCCCATGATCCCGGAAGCCGCAGTGGCCATGCTCGCCTGCGCCAGGATTGGTGCGGTGCATTCGGTGGTGTTTGGCGGGTTTTCCCCCGAGTCCCTGAAAGACCGGATTCTGGATTCGGATTGTCGCGTGGTGGTGACGGCGGACGAAGGCCTGCGTGGCGGGCGCAAAATTCCCTTGCGACAAAATGTCGATCAGGCCCTGCTCCATTGTCCAAACGTTCATACCGTGTTCACGGTGAAGCATACCGGGGGCAATATCAATTGGGTCAAGGATCGGGATGTGTGGTATCACGAGGCCACGGCTGCGGTCTCGGCTGTCTGTCCGGCTGTGGAAATGGATTCCGAAGATCCATTGTTTATCCTCTATACTTCGGGATCCACCGGCAAACCCAAAGGGGTGTTGCACACCTCCGCCGGTTATCTGCTCTATGCAGCCATGACCCATAAATATGTCTTCGATTACCATGACGGGGACATCTACTGGTGTACAGCGGACGTCGGTTGGGTGACGGGCCACTCCTATATTGTCTATGGTCCCCTGGCCAATGGTGCCATCACATTGATGTTTGAAGGAATTCCAACCTATCCGGATGCTTCCCGCTTCTGGCAGGTGGTGGACAAGCATCAGGTCAATATTTTCTATACAGCCCCCACGGCCATTCGCTCCCTGATCGCCGCCGGAGATGATTTTGTCAAAAAAACCAGCCGCAAATCGTTGCGCATTCTAGGATCGGTTGGTGAGCCGATCAATCCCGAAGCCTGGGAATGGTACCATCGCGAAGTTGGCGAAAGACGGTGTCCCGTTGTCGATACCTGGTGGCAGACCGAAACCGGTGGCATCCTCATCACCCCGCTGCCCGGGGTCACAGCCCTGAAACCCGGCTCGGCAACACGCCCGTTTTTTGGTGTGGTCCCGGAAATCGTCGATGCCCAGGGTGCCGTTCTGGAAGGTGCCTGTAGCGGCAATCTGGTCCTGACCGCTCCCTGGCCCGGCATGATGCGCACCGTCTATGGCGATCATGAACGTTTCATCAGTACCTATTTTTCCACCTATCCGGGCAAATATTTTACGGGTGATGGTTGTCGCCGGGATGCCGATGGTTACTACTGGATCACCGGGCGAGTGGATGATGTCATCAATGTTTCCGGGCACCGGCTGGGAACCGCCGAAGTGGAAAGTGCCCTGGTGTTGCATCCCAAGGTATCCGAAGCTGCCGTGGTGGGCTATCCCCACGATATCAAGGGAACGGGCATCTATGCCTACGTGACTCTGATCCATGGAACCACCCCCGATGCGGCCTTGAAAAAAGAACTCATCGATCTTGTGCGCAAGGAGATTGGACCCCTGGCCACCATCGATATCCTGCAATGGTCACCCGGCCTGCCCAAAACCCGCTCCGGCAAAATCATGCGGCGTATCTTGCGCAAGATTGCCAGCAATGAACTGGACAGCCTGGGAGATACCACGACTTTGGCCGAACCAGGTGTGGTTCAGGATTTGATCAAAAACCGCCCCGGTCATTGAAGAACAGCAAACTTCGCCAGATTTTTCCAATCCACGGGGTGGCATGAGCTGCCCCGTGGGCAGCGAACTTTGACAGCTTTTTCCAATCCACGGGGTGGCACGAGCTGCCCCGTGACATGAATATCATCCCAGTTCGACTGGGCAAGGAGGAGTGGCATGGGTCGTATCCACAATTTCAGCGCCGGTCCGGCAGTTCTGCCCCTGGAGGTCCTGGAGCAGGCACGCGATGACATGTTGGACTATCGGGGCAGCGGCATGTCGGTCATGGAAATGAGCCACCGCTCCAAAGAGTACCTGGCCATCATTGAAGGGGCCGAGCAGTTGGTGCGCGAATTGATGGGAGTTCCGGGCAATTACAAGGTGTTGTTCCAACAAGGCGGGGCAACCCTGCAATTTGCCATGGTCCCCATGAATCTGCTCACCCGGCCCGATCAGGTGGCCGATTACATCCTGACCGGCAGTTGGTCGAAAAAGGCCGCCAAGGAAGCCAAATTGTTCACCTCCGGCGTGCGCCATCCCGCCACATCCGAAAAGGTGAATTTTACCCGGATTCCCCGTCAGGAAGAGCTGAATCTGTCTCCGGATGCCGCCTACGTCCACATGACCTCCAACAATACCATCTACGGGACCGAATATTTTTATACCCCGACCACCGGCAATATTCCCCTGGTGGCGGATATGTCCTCCAACATCCTGTCCCGACCGGTCGATGTGTCACGTTATGGGTTGATCTATGCCGGTGCCCAGAAAAATCTGGGCCCCAGTGGTGTGACCCTGGTCATTGTGCGCGAGGATCTGCTGGGACGCAAAACCGGTCTTCCTTCCATGCTGGACTACAAGGTCCAGGCGGAAAACCAATCCATGCTCAACACCCCGCCCGCCTATGCCATCTACATTCTGGGCCTGGTTCTGCAATGGGTGAAAAAACAGGGAGGGGTGGCCGCCATCGAAAAACACAACATTCGCAAGGCGGACAAACTGTATGCGGCCATTGACCAGTCCGGTTTCTATCTCTGTCCGACCGAAAAAGAGAGTCGGTCACGGATGAACGTTCCCTTTACCCTGGCCAAACCGGAATTGACCGATACCTTCCTGGCAGAAGCCAAAAAAGCCAAACTGGTCTCCCTGAAAGGACATCGCTCGGTGGGAGGCATGCGTGCTTCCATCTATAATGCCATGCCTGAAGCGGGCGTCGATGCCCTGATTGCCTTCATGAAGGATTTTCAAAACCGCCATGGTTGAGGGCTGTGAATTTCCCTGCCATTGGTAGAGTCTGGTAAAGGGCAAACGAAAAATTGGGATGAAAATCCTGGGGGGGCGGAGGGGTAATCCCTCCCCCTGCCAGGGTTTGCAAGAATTTCATTGCCTTCAAAAACACTTTTATTATCATCAATAAGATCGTGCAGGATGTTGCCAGGTTCCGGTTTTTCAGGAAATTTTGCCAGATGAATCTATTTCACATGTTTTTCAAATACTTATGATTTATTGGCGCAATTATTGCTTGAATACCATTCAGGCGGAGTACGGAAACCGCCCACATTTCCACAGGACATCCTGAGAGACTGTCCATTAACCCTCGGATAAAAAAATTGGAAAGAAAGATTTTTTATTGGGGCTCCGCCCCAAACCCCGCCAAGAGGAAGGGCACAGCCCTTCCTC
>JADGCO010000110.1 GCA_015228935.1 Magnetococcales bacterium
TGCCCTTCCTCTTGGCGGGGTTTGGGGCGGAGCCCCAATAAAATCTTTCTTTCCATTTTTTTTTATCCGAGAGTTAATGAACAGCCTCTGAGCGGATCGACATGTCTCCCGAACTCCTGAAATCCCTGCTCACGTCCCTGGCCGAAGGCCGTGCCACCGTGGAAGAAACCCTGGCAAAACTGGCGCGTTTTCCCATGGATGCTCTGACCCAGGATGGCAGCATCGTGGCCCGTCTGGATACCCATCGCAGTTTGCGGCATGGGTTTCCCGAGGTGATTTTTGCGCAGGGCAAACGGTTTCGCCACCTGCAAGGGATCGTGGAACGGTCGCTGGAACACGCGAACAATCTTCTGATCACCCGTCTCTCTCCCAAACAGATGCGCAAACTGCGGGAACGCTTTCCTCTCCTGCACCATGCCAAAGGCACAAGCTGCCTTTATCGGCAAGTGGAAGACAACCCGGCAACGGGTCTGGTCGGGGTCTTGTGTGCCGGAACGAGTGATATTGCGGTAGCCGAAGAGGCCGCCCTGGTGGCACGTCTCATGGGTTCACGGGTTGAAACCCACTATGATGCGGGGGTTGCCGGGTTGCATCGCCTGTTGGCCGCCGGCGAATTGCTCCGTTCGGCACGGGTGTTTGTCGTCGTCGCCGGCATGGAAGGGGCCATGCCCTCGGTCGTGGGGGGCCTGGTTGACAAGCCGGTGATCGCCGTGCCCACCTCGACCGGGTACGGGGCCGCATTTCATGGCCTGGCTGCCTTGCTGGGCATGTTGAACAGTTGCTCGGCCAATGTCACCGTCGTCAACATCGATAACGGGTTCGGGGCAGGTTATGTTGCCGGTCTGATCAATCGGCTGTGAAACATGCGAAGCCACATGATCACGGTGCCGAGGTGCGACCTTTCAGCTCCTGGACCATGGGGTGTTGCATCAGTTTTTGGATGCGGGGGTCATTGGCCAGTTCGGCCAACCCCTGACCGGATTGAATTTTGGCCAGCAGATCCTGGTCATCCAGAATGCTGCGGAGGGTGGAATTATTTTGGAGGGCCATGAGCTTTTGCATGAGATGCGGATCGTTGATGATCGTGCTGGCCACCTGCTGTCCAGCATTTTTTAAAAGCGCATCCTGCTGGGCGGTACTGGCCGGCGGAGTGGCCTGACCACCCTGTGCAACCGGATTCGGGTTGGCGGGCATGCCGATTGCAGCAGCCGGATTGGCGTTGGCAGGTGTGCCGGATGTGTTGGCGGGCGGTCTTTCCTGTCCAGGTTTCTGGACTTCTTTATGGATCAGGGTTTCATTACTGGGGCACGGGCGATTGCGCCAGACGGTTTCGCCGGTGGTGTTGTGTTTGCAGGTATAAAGATCCGCCTGAAGGGGTGCGGCCAGAAACAGACTCATGATGGTCAAGGTGGCTGCCAACTCCACTCCCTTGCCCAGGTTTGTCACAGCCACCGAACCAGTTCCGGAGTGACGCTCGATGTCAGCGCCAACCGGCATCCTGACGGGTTTACCAACGTTCGATATCGTCATGGAAGATACCTTTTTCCAGTTGCATGCCGAAGGCGGTTTTGTCCAAATGGGTCAAAAGCTGATCGGCTTTTTCGGAAGTGGATGCCAGGGCATAACACATGACAAGGATGGAAATTCCCCGCCAGAGAGAGCCATATTCACGATCCGCGTAGCGGTCACGCAACTGTTTGCCGATACCCAGCATGGCCTTGCGATGGGAACGCAGCTCGTTTTCCAGGGCGGTGAGGTGCCGGATGCCCAGTTGGCCGAGATTTTCGGCGAGTTGCAGGATGAACGTTTCGTTGAAGGTGGTATCGGTGCGAAAAATGGTGGCCATGCTGCTGTCCAAATCCCGGACGAGGCCGTTTTCCTGGATAAAGTCCGTCAGGGCGACCTGATCGAATGAATCATCCGGGGAGATATGGGTATGGCGGGTTTCCGACCGTTGGGCCAGTTGGTAGGGGCGGATGAATTGTTTGATGCCGTTGAGTTCGGAGTCGGCCAGCTCCAAGAGTGACGCCACGCGGGAAAAATGTCGCCGCCGTTCTTTGGGGAAGAGTTCCCGGCTCGTATAACCCAGCTCCCGTTCCAGTTCGGCCCAGGCCTGTTGCAGGACGGATCGCACCTGGATTTCGGCCTGGAATCCTTTGAAGCGTTTGTATTCGATCAGGCGCAGGCGGTCGTCGAGCAGGCCGACGACATAATAGCGGGAACGATAGCCGAAGCGTTCCGGGTCGAGCAGCTCGCCCCGATCCACAATGTAGGATTCGTTGATTTTGAACTCTTTGCGAATCAGTTCGGCCACCAGTTCCACTTCATCTTCGAAGTAGGTGATGATGCGAATCCCCACCAGATCGGTGACATCATCCAGTTTGGTGATTTTGGAGTCTGGATCGAGGAGTTTGCGGCGCAGGCTCTCCCGTTCCTTGACCCGACCGGCAATATCGTAGGTCTTCGGACCGTGTTCCTGCAAAAACTCCTGCAGGAGCGTCATCTGGCGGTTCATGAAATCCGCGTAGATGGTCCGTCGCTCTTCGTATTGATCCAGAATTTTTTCAATGGTGATATCGTCAACCGGTTCCATGGATACCGTTCCAGTCACTTGTGACCAAGCCCTGTTTTCCAAGGCGGCGAAACCTTTTTGATGACCCTGATATTCTTGCAATTTCGTTCAAATGGGAAGAGGAATTCGTGATACATTTTCAAATCAATCAAATCCTGGTAGCCTGTGCAACGAAGTTTGACAATCCTTATGTCACGGATCGAAATGAATATCACCCCATCTGCCAACGTCAAAGAGCTGGTTGCCATCATTGCCCGCTTGCGGGAGATGCCGATTGGTGGACGTTACAGTGAAATGGTCCTGCAACGTGACCGGCGCGTGGCGGAGAGTTTTCTGGACAGTTATCCGGGACGGGCACACAGTGTTTTGGGCATCATTGCGACGATTCGTGGCGATGAGGAGTCCATGCGCTACCATTTCGAGGCTGCCCGGGAGGCGGAACCCCAGGAAGCCTATATTCGCACCAATCACATGGTGGCCCTGCAAGGTTTTGGCTGTTTTTCCGAGGCCGTTCTGGAAGCCCGGGAGGCATGCAAGGATCAACCCCGGCATGCCGACCTGTTGGTGGAGGCCACGTTTGCCTGCATTTATGCAGGTCGTTTTCAGGAGGCCGCCCACTGGCTGGAAAATCGCGACAAACTCGGCCTCCTGTCACCCGTGCCGGGTGCTGCCGAGGTGCTGGCCTGTGCCCGCTTTCTCCGGGAAATGCGGGTCTCGGATCAGGATGTCGAGTCCGTGCAGTTGCAGGCGGCATCCATTCTGCGCGAACGTCGCATTCTGGGGGCCGTCGCCCAGTACAGCCTGCGCCAGGAAGAGACCGACCATTGGATTACGCTCCGTTTTGTTCTGCGGCAACCTTCCCGGGAGGTGGCCGATCTGGATTGGCTTCTCGCTGAGCGACTCGCCCGGTCATCCCTGCCGGAACGGGCCTTTCGGCACGTCGTGGTGGGATATCTTTCCCGGGAGGAACCCTATTGAGCATTACCTGCAAGGATTTGTTGCGCCTGGCCCAGCGCCTGGCCGGCAGCCATCTGGAGGTGGATTTGCGGGATGCCGGCAGCCGGGCGTATTTTGCCGCCTACCATGCCTGCCACCAGCTCGGGGAACATCTCGGCCTGCTCGCGCCCCAGGTGCGAGAGCAGGAGGGACATCACAAACGTCTGATCCGGGCCATGCAGATGGCCAAAATTTCCGGTCTCGATCAGGACGACCCTGCCGTGCGTCGTCTGGGGCAGGCCTTGCGCAGTCTGCGCGATCAACGCAACGCCGCTGAATATCGTCTCGGCAAAAGTTTTGTGCGCAGTCAGGCCAAACAGATGATTTTCACAAGTGAGCGTATCCTCAGTGAGGTCGAGCGCATTCTGTGGGAACGCCGGGGCAGAGAGGGTGCCAACACCATTGATCCGGTATTCCCGGCCCCGGATTCATCCCCGGCTGACCCGGAGCAGATATTTCCAGATCAGACACCGGACCCCTTGGAACAGGTTATTCCTGATCAGGCACCGCCTGTCCCGGAACAGGTTATTCCCGATCAGGCACCGGTTGCTCTGGAACAGGCTATTCCTGATCAGGCACCGCCTGTCCCGGAACAGGTTATTCCCGATCAGGCACCGGTTGCTCTGGAACAGGTCATTTCGGAGCAGACACCGATTGCTCCAGAACAGGTTTTTTCGGATCCTGTTCCGGCCACTCTGGATTCAGATCTTTCCGTTGCCCTGCCCGGGCCTGTCAACGACCCGGTTGCCGCAACCCCCTTGGACAATAAAGGAGACGTTATTGAAAAAACACAATAGATCATGGTTTTCAGGATTCTGGATGGCACTCTTTGTGGCGTTGCTGACCTTGCCGGTTGGTACGCTCCAGGCAGATGAAACGACAGGCGGCAATAAAGGAGGACAAGTCATGGTTGTATTGACGACTTCCATGGGTGACATCACCGTGGAACTGGACGCCGCCAAGGCGCCCTTGAGTGTCAAAAATTTTCTGACCTATGTGGATGAAGGGTTTTTTGATGGCACCATCTTTCATCGGGTGATTCCGGGATTCATGGTCCAGTGCGGCGGCATGTTGCCGGATATGAAGGAAAAAAAGACTCATGCTCCCATCAAGAACGAGGCCGACAATGGTCTGAAAAATACCCGGGGCACCCTGGCCATGGCCCGGACGAATGTGGTGGACAGCGCCACATCCCAGTTTTTCATCAATGTGGCCGACAATGTCTTTCTGGACCACGGGGGACGTGATTTCGGCTATGCTGTTTTCGGGCGTGTCGTGGCAGGCATGGATGTTGTTGACAAGATTGTCAACGTTCCCACCGGCAACCGGGGTGGACATCAAAACGTGCCTGTTCAGCCTGTCACCATCGTCAAAGCCCAACGGCAGGCTAAATAAGAAAAAAAAATTGGAAGAAGATTCTGTTGGGGCGCTGCCCCAAACCCCGCCAGGAGGAAGGGCGCAGCCCTTCCTCCTGGACCTCCTTCCCAGTTTTTCATACGTTATTCATGGTTAGCACTTTTTGATAGCAATTTGGTATCAGCATGTTCATTTGACCAGGTGTCCATCATGGACCTCCAACCGGGGAATCAGCCCCGATCAGGATGAAGGGTGCCCAGTAATAGGGGTGGCGCGTCGGCGAGAGCGAAGCGGTTGGTCCAGCCGGTTTTTCCCCCGGTTCAACCCGGACAAATCCCCGCTGTTCCTGCTCCATCCCAGATACGTTACCACCAACGTACAGGTCAAGCTTTGCACGTCGCAAGGCCTCGGCAGGCAAAAGCTGCTTCTGCAACAGGTAGCCATAAAAACGGGTCATCAACGCAACCGTTTCCCGGGAGGCCACCGGCCACAGGGAGACCACCACCGACCGGCTCCCGGCCACCAGAAAAGCCCGGCTCATGCCCAACACCCCCTCGCCGGTCACATACTCCCCGCTGCCGGTGTTGCAGGCCGACAAGACGGTCATATCGGCATTCAGCTTGAGTTTCAGGGTCTCTTCGGTGGTCAGAAAACCATCTTCGGCAGGCTCTTCCGCCATGACCAGAGCAGGATCGGTGATGCCCGGCACTTCATTGCCAAGGATGCCATGCGTGGCAAAATGCAGAAAGCGATAACCACGCAGATCCATGCTCTTGACCCGGGATTCCATGGCCTGTGTACCCAACAACAAGTCCGGTTTGGCGGCGGTGAACAGATTGGCAATGGTCTTCACTTCCTGCTGGGTTTCCGGCAATGGACTGAAATAGCCCAGGAAGTTACTGCTTCGGGTTATGCCGCGCATCTCTTCAACGGTCATTCCGGCCACCCGGGGATTTTTACTGAACGCCGGGTCGCCCACCCCGAAGAACCCGGAAGCCTCACCCCGGGTAGTCGGTGCGGTCTGTTTGGCCAACAGGTATTTCAGGGAGGGCAACTCCCGAATGGTCAGGTCGTGGATCAGGGGACGCTCTTGCCCGGCCAGGGAGAGCAGGTCGAAGGGCACGGCGTTCAGCAATCCATCCGGCATGACGATCAGGTGTTTCTTGCCGGCCAGGAGTTCCCCGGCAGGATGCAGCACCCGGCGACTCAGCTTGGCCAAACGGGTATTCAGGAGTTCCATGTCACTACCCGAGGCGGCCAGCAGCGGCAGGATGGCACGTACCTCTTCCTTGAAGGCCTGGGAATCCAAGGGAATCAGCCAGGCGTCATACTGCTTCCGGGTGAGCGCCGTCAGCACCAGGGCGTTGTCCATGACGGTGTAGCCGAGCAGGGCTTCATCCTGGCCCACTCCGGCCTGAATCGTTGCAAGATCAAGGGACGGGGCCGAGGCCCCGCCATGCATCTCGGTGAATTGCCGGGCACGGATGTTTTCGGTGGCCTCCAGCAGGGCGCGAAAATGCGCGGCGTCCCGTTGCTGCAAAAATTGTTTGGCCCGCACCCGGATCATCCCCCAATAGGCTTTGACCACCGGACTCTGGAAAAAGGTGGTCCGGTCCGTGGTGGTGAAACTGGTGCGCTCGCTTTCGGCAAGCCGAATGCTGTTCATGTACGCAGCGGCAGCCTCCTCCAGGCGTCCCAGACCTTCATAACCTTCGCCAAACTTGTTTGAATATTGCAGCTCGTTCTTTTTGATTTTCTGGCTTTGAAGCAACGCACGGCATTTGTCCAGCAAATCGCCAATCCGTTCGAATTGACCGGCATTGATATATAGACGGGCTTCCAGACATATGTCATCCAGTTCTCCAAACCTGGAGGTCCCCTGTTTGGCGAGGGCCTGCCCTTCGCTGAAAAAACGCCAGGCCCCCTGGTGGTCACCGCTGGTTGACAAACGCTCGGCAACATTTTTGTAAATGGTGTGCTTTTCAAACACTTTCTTCTGAAAAATCGGCTGGATGGCTTCGTCCCATAATGCGATGATCTCCGCGCTTTTCTTGCTGATGGAGAGATCATCCATCTTGTTTTGGACAACAGCCAGCCACTGCCGCAATTGCCCGGCTTGAATCCATTCCATGCCAGACAACTGCATGAAATCCTTGGCGTTGAAATAGGCTTTGCCCTTGGCAATGGCCGCATCCCGATAAAAATCCCGCTGGGAAAGATCTCCCATGGCTTTCATCGTTTCAGCCAGGTTGTTCAACGCCATGATAACGCCGTACTGATCGTCGATCTCCTCGGCCAATGCGAAGGATTTTTTTTCATATTCGGCAGATTTTCCCGGACGATGGGTGCTGGTGTAATAGTTCGCCATGTGCGAATACAATTGCCCCCTGGTTTTTCTGTACACCTGCTCCATGGTTTTCTTGTTGGTGGCATATTGCAACTCCGCCTGTTGCAGTCCTCCTTGCAGATAGCGCTCCGCCTCGGCATCGGCATCGGATGCAAGGGAATAAAATCTGGCATATTGACCAAGCGCCTTGATACCGGCAGCGTAACGATTCGCCAAAAGCCCGGGACGTTTGGAGTAAAAGTCGGCCTCTTCCGGACGCGCCGGACGCGCAATCTCTTCCCGGATGAACTGGAGGGCTCCGGCATAGTCCTGCTGCTCATTCAGACGATTGAACCGTTCGGACCAATCATCAAATTGTCTGGAGGAGGTTGCGCACCCGGCAAGGAGCAAAGCGATCAATACAACGGTTGCCTTGATAGACAGTCTGGTCTGATTATGGCGCATTTTTCCCCCACTTTTGCGCAGGACTCCACAAGTGGCCGACCCGGGCATTTCTCATGGATGTTTCTGTTCCATAAAGATAATTCTCGCAAGAAACGAACCGTAAAAAGTTGAAATTTATCATATCTAACTGGACATCTACCATGAATCCTGAAAGGATGCTATCGTTTCCATGCGAGAGTGCGGGACATGGTTTCGTCGCAAGAATCCGGGAAATGGTGACTCATGGTACCTGTATCTTCGAATGCGCACCCGAAACATTGGGCAGGCCTGATCTCTCTGTTTTTCCTATTCATCCTGGATTCATCTCTCCTGCACGCCGATACTTTCGCATTGGTGATCGGTATCAACGAGTATGAAAATTTTGGCAAGCTCGACGGGGCAGTCAATGACGCCAACGATGTAGCTGCCGCCCTCCAGCAATACAAAGCCAGGAAAATCATCAAATTGTTGGACAAGGATGCCACCCGTGACCGTATCATGGCAGCATGGAAAAGCATCATCACCATGGCAAAACCCGGAGATACGTTATTCCTCCATTATGCCGGGCACGGCGCACAACAGCCAGAAAGGATTCCCGGTTCCGAACCCACCGGCAAGGACTCTTTCTGGTTGATGTCCGGATTCGCCGCTTCGGGACCAGCCACCTACGAACGTATCCTGGACGACGAAATCGCCGTGATGCTGAAGGCAGCAAAACCGTTGCAAGTGGTCATGATCTCCGACTCCTGCCACTCCGGAACCATGACCCGCGGCAAAAACAGCCTCAGAAAACTGAAAACACGCGCCGCACCCTTCCAGCGCATCCAGGATGATGCCCTTCCCAAGCCAACCACCACCCTGAAACCGGTATCGGAAGCGGACTTGGCCCACGTCACTTTTTTTGGCGCGGTTCCGGATACGGAGGAAGTGCCGGAAGTCACCATTGACAAACAACAACGCGGCGCATTGAGTTGGGCCGTTGCCAAGGCGTTTCGTGGCGAGGCGGATCTGGATCGTGATGGGCAGGTAACCAAGGGAGAACTGGAAAGATTCATCCGGGAAAGTGTGCGCATGGCCACCGATGGCCTCCAACATCCACAGGCAACGATTCGTACCCGAACAGGTGTCCTGCTCTCTTTCAACGCCGAGGAAAATGCCCGGGAAACGACAACTTCGGAAAAAATGGCCCAAGAAGCAGAGAGGATCCCGGTGAAGCCGAATGCCGACCGGATCTCATTGGCCACCATCATGCCACCCACGCTGAAATTGTTTATGAAAGCCGACCCAGCCGGGGAAGGTACACGCGCCTTTGTCAGAATATCCCCAGAATCCGTGGCAGAAGGCAAGGTATCCCCACCCGCAAGTACCTTCAATCCTGATACCACGTTGCTCAAGGGAATCCATGTGGTCAGGAGCGAGGAACCGGGGGCCTGGATGCTTGACCAGGTCAGTGGGCGCATCTATTCACCTTTGGGAGATGTTTTTCATTCCTTGAAGAAAGGCGGTTCTGCCGCCGACCATGCCGTGACACTCAACCAGGTGTTCGGCAAAATAAAACTGGTGGAAAGGATCAAGGAGTTGAGTCGCCACACCGAACCCTTGGCCATCGCCCTGCAACCAAATGACAGATTGCACCATTTGGGTGAATTGTTGACCTTCTCCGTAGCCAACCTCAAATATGCCCATTTCACCCTGATCAACCTTGGTTCGGACGGAACAATCAATTTTCTCTATCCCCATACCGAAAGTCCCTACAACGATCCACTGACCGTAAAAACCAACAAGCCCTACGAACTGCCGCTCAAGGTCCAACCCCCCCTGGGTGGAGATCATTTCGTGGCCATCACGAGCCAAAAACCTCTGGTAGATCTCCATCGCGAACTCAAGGCCCTGGACGGTCAAACAAACACGGTTCAACTCGCAAACACATTGGAAAAACACTTGACCAGCAGTCTGGTCTATCAAACAGGAGTCCATGGTGTGTTCACGGGGGAATGAAACCTGCTGCCATACCCCTCCCCATTTGGGACACCCCGGAGCCAGTCAACGCCACAGGCTTCCAGGAGAAGCAATGCATGCTTGATCCTGTTGCCTTGACCCGGGAGCTGGTGGCCATCCGGACGGTCAACCCGCCTGGCAATGAACAGCCGTGTGCCGAATTCATTGCCGGCTTGTTGGCCCCTGCCGGTTTTCAGGTCTCCTTGCAGACGATTGGACCACAACGCGCCACATTGGTGGCGCGTCTCCCCGGTCAATCTGTCAGACCGACTCTTTGTTTCACCGGGCATTTGGATACGGTGTTGCCGGGGGAAACCCCCTGGAGCCGGGATCCGTTTGCCGGGGAGGTGGTGGGGGACCGGCTTTATGGCCGTGGCAGCACCGACATGAAAGGGGGCGTGGCGGCCATGGTCTGGGCGGCGCTGGAGCTGGCCCGGGAAGGCGGCACCCGGACCACGGGCGATTTATTGCTGATCTTGACTGCCGACGAAGAGGTCGGCTGCGCCGGGGCACGGCGACTGATGGCCGATTTTGCAACCCTGGGCAACGAAAACCTGGACCATGTCGGGGCCATTGTGGTGGGCGAGCCGACGGCCAACATGCCCTGCCTGGGGCACAAAGGTGCCCTCTGGCTGGAGATGGAAACCCGGGGTGTGGCAGCCCATGGTTCCATGCCGGATCGGGGTGTCAATGCCATTCTCAAGGCGGCCCGGGCCATCCTGGCCCTGGAACAGTATCGTTTTCCGATTCCCCCGCATCCCCTGCTCGGATCACCCACCCTCAATGTCGGGACTATTGTGGGGGGACAGCGCATCAACATTGTGCCGGATCATGCGGTTGTGGGTGTGGATCTGCGTTCGATACCCGGTCTGGACCATGACCTTCTGCTGAACTCCATTCAGGATCATCTGGGTTCGGATGTCACCCTGCGCATCGTCACCAGCACGCCGGGTATCATGACCGATCCCGACCATCCCTGGGTTGCCAGGGTATTTGACATCATGGCCACTCTGCACGGGACACGACCCGGAATGGGGACGGCTCCCTATGTGACCGATGCCTCGATCCTGACACCAGCCCTGGGTTCACCTCCCACCCTCATCCTGGGACCCGGCGAACCCGATCTGGCCCACAAGGTCGATGAATACTGCCATGTGTCCAAGATTCGCCAGGCCGCCCGGGCCTATCTGGAGATTGCCCGCCTGGGATGCTGAGGGCACTGGGCTTTGACCATTCCAAGATGGACTTTGGGACAAACACTTCCTGCCTGTCCTGCGCCTTCAGGCAGCCCTTTTCATGGTCAATATGTCTTCAAGACGCAGGGGTGCCTTCCTGATGCCCAACATGACCGCCGGAACCACTCCGGTCGTCCAATGGGGCCGAACAAAATTGTGGATGACCAAGTGGACATCCAACGTGCGCTGAAGGCCATCTTCAGACTTGGCATACGTATTCGTTCGTCGCCGAAAAGCGCTGTTTCGTCTCCGTATTGCAGCATTCTGACCTTCAAGGCGGTTGGCGTTTATCTCTGAGTCTGGCAGTGTCTGATCCGTGTCAGGATACTCCCGTTGGGGAGCTTGATACTTTGGGCGCTTTGGACCTCGCTTATGTTTCTGATCGCCCTTGTTTTTGACTCGCACCTTGACCCCTTTTGGAAGAACCTTGGGAGGACGACCTATTGTCCCCGTTTGCAATGCCTCGGCGCATAAGGAAAACAATATGTTACCATATCGCCGTTCTCCATCCGATAAGTATGTCAAATCCTGCGTTTGGTCGATGAACTGGCAAACCGTGCCCATGACAGCAGTAAACAGATCGGCATCTTTTGCTCCACACTTCTGGTCCGCGAGGAATCGACTGCCGCGTTCCATGATGACAGCAGTCCAGCCCTGAAAAACTCGCCCCACATCCGTAACATTGGTGCAAGATCCGTCCACCATTGTGAACCGTGAGGTAGACCTTGCAAACGACCACATCCGTGGATTGGCAGGTCGGACATTTCGGGCTGTCGGGGATGTCCATCCTTGGATCACCTCTGGAAGCAGGTTAGATTGATGTCGTGTCCCGACCGGCATTTGAACACCAAATGGCAGTACAGGGAAGAGTTTATGGAACGGTGTCAGCCCAGTGCCGATTTTGTTTGTATCCTGATCGATGCGCACACTTTGGTTGCGCAGAATCTCACAGCGAGGTAGCGTGTAAAAATTTGTAAAGACATATCAAGAACAATCGGTTATCCATCAGACGCACGAATCAACTCAAACCCCAAGAGAGCGAGAAAAATGTTCACCTGAATCCACCAAATCAAGGAATGACACGTTTGTAGTGCCACTCGCCAAAAAATCATCGTGCAACTGATTGATTATAGACAGAAAATAAAATAGCATGTTAAAGATGGGCTAAATATCTATCTGGAAAAACAGAAACATGAAAAATTAAAAGAGATAACATTGAGAAAAGTTGGCCGCCAACCATTCCAAATAATAACAATTTCCACGACTTCATTGACAAAACATATTTTTTTACAAATATTAATAACAAAGAAAGAAAAATAAAATAAAGTTGAATGTAAAGTTCATAGCCATTATGCATCAATAAACCTCTAA
>JADGCO010000111.1 GCA_015228935.1 Magnetococcales bacterium
GATGATACTGCATCTTAAGGTGTGGGAAAGTAGGTCACTGCCAGGAAGTTAATCAAAAGCCGGAGGGGTCCACAGCGTCCTTCCGGCTTTTTACATGCACGATGGAGCGGGCAGTGAAAACCTTTACGGCAACACCCAAGGATATCGAGCGCAAATGGTTCGTGATTGACGGCGACGGGGTCGTCCTCGGCCGCCTCGCCACGGAAGTGGCAAACCGCCTGCGCGGCAAACACAAACCCATCTTTACACCCAGCATGGATACCGGTGATTTCATCATCGTCGTCAATGCGGAAAAAGTGCGGCTCACCGGCCACAAGATGGCCGATAAGGTCTACCATTGGCATACCGGCTACATCGGTGGCATCAAAAGCATCACCGCCGGCAAGGAACTCACCGGCCGCTTCCCGGAACGGGTCGTGGAACGGGCCGTCCGCGGCATGCTGCCCAAAACCAAAATGGGCCGGAAAATGTTCCTGAAACTGAAAGTGTACAAAGGCGGGGAACACCCCCATGCCTCGCAAAAACCGGTTGAACTCAAACTGAGTCGATAACGCAGGGAGCATCAGGCCATGTCATTGACGGATGCCAAATATGGAACCGGTCGGCGTAAAGAGGCCGTAGCCAGAGTGTGGATCAAACCAGGTAACGGCCAGATCGTCGTCAACAAGCTGAAACTCGACGACTACTTCGCCCGCCCCGTTTTGCGCATGATCGTGCGGCAACCCTTCGTCGCCACACAGTCACAAGACAACTTCGATGTGTACGTCAATGTGTGTGGCGGGGGAATCTCCGGCCAGGCCGGTGCCATCAAGCATGGGATTTCACGTGCCCTGATCGTCTTTGATCCGAGCTTTCGCGGCTCACTCAAAAAAGCCGGCTTCCTCACCCGTGACTCGCGGGCCGTGGAACGGAAAAAATACGGCAAACACAAAGCCCGCAAGAGTACACAGTTCTCCAAACGGTAACGTGATCCACGTACCGTGGATGGTCACGATTGTGGGACAGGTGTGGCTGTGGGCAAGGCTGGTGACAGTTGCGTCGGTCTGTCATCGGATGGTGAGTGATTGACCAAGGGGGAGCGGCTTGCTCCCCTTTTTGCTTTCATGATGATGAGTCTGCCATGGAAAAAATTTCGGTCGGAATATTGGGGGCCACCGGGTATACAGGCGGAGAGTTGGTACGTCTCCTGGCCCGGCATCCAGCTGCACGCATCACCTGGGTAACCTCGGAACGGTATGCGGAACGCCCTTTGACAGATGCCTTTCCCCATTTGCGCAGTGCCGGCAACCTGGTGTGTCAGAAACTGGTGCCAAACCGGGTGGCCGTGGAGTGCCAGATCGTCTTTTGCGCCATGCCACACCTGGCCTCCATGGACGTGATTCCCCAGCTCCTGGGACAAGGGTGTCGGGTCGTGGACCTGTCGGCGGATTTTCGTTTGCGCGATGCCAAGGTTTTTCGGGAGTGGTACGGAGCGGAACACAAGGCTGCCGATTTGCTCGGCGAAGCGGTCTACGGCCTCCCCGAACGCCACCGCAATCCAACCAGACGCGCCAGACTGGTGGCCAACCCCGGTTGCTATCCGACTTCAGTTCTGTTGGCTCTCGGGCCGTTGCTGGAGGCGGATGCCATCGAGGCGGGTGGCATCATCATCGACAGCAAATCCGGGGTCAGCGGCGCAGGTCGTGCGGCACAGCAGGGCAATCTGTTGGCGGAGTTGCAGGATGGGTTTCGTCCCTACAAGGTGACAGGGCATCGGCATATCGCCGAAATGGAACAGGAACTCTCCGGCTATGCCGGGCGTCCCATGCAGATTCGCTTTACGCCCCATCTTCTGCCCCAGTCCCGGGGAATATTGTCCACCTGCTATGTGCGTCTGCGCGGGGATCGGAGTGCGGCCAGTGTTCGGGAGCTGCTGGCTTGGCGCTATGAGCAGGAGCCGTTCGTGCGTATCCTGCCGGAAGGAGAGCTGCCGGCCACCAGCGATGTCCGCGGTTCCAACTATTGCCATATAGGCGTAACCGTGGATAAACGTACCGGCTGGTTGATGGTCTTTTCAGCCATTGACAATCTTGTCAAGGGTGCCGCCGGGCAGGCCATACAAAATTTCAATCTGATGATGGGCCGTCCTGAAACAGAAGGACTTGACCAGGTGGCGTTGTTTCCCTAGTTATGGTGCAGGAAGGTCAAATGTTGCAAAGAAATCGCTGTTGGCCAATAGAGATGCTTGCCAAGCGCCGGCAAGTCTGTTAACAAGCGAAAATGGATGACCCGTGGGATTGATCCCGTATTGGAGGAAACGATAATGGCGATGATGATCAGTGAAGATTGCACCAATTGCGATGTGTGCCTGCCGGAATGTCCCAATGAGGCCATCACCGATGGCTCGGACGTGGATTCGGATATTTATTACATTCATCCCGATCTGTGTACCGAATGTGAAGGGGCATTTGATGAACCGCAATGTGTCGCGGTTTGCCCGGTCGAATGCATCGTCGCGGATCCCGACCATGAAGAGACCAAGGAAGAGCTGATGGCCAAATATCAGGCCATCCACGGCTGAGACAGGTTGCATGGGCAGGCCATCTGCCAAATGCTCCACCTCTGAAGAGTGGCAACACACAGGCAGGCCAACTGTCAAGTGAACCACCCTTGAGCGTGGCAACGCAAGGCCGGCTTGGCACTGTAGTCGGGGAAGGGGGGCGCACATGTGGCTGCGCCCCTTTTCTGTTTTCAAAAGGTTTGGGTGCTGGCAGAACAGGGAGAAACAATGCCGCAAAGCATGACCGGATATTCCCGTCTGGAAACGCTCACAGGGAACCTGAAGATTGTCTGGCAATTGAAATCCGTCAATCATCGCCATCTGGAAATCCACTTCCGTTTACCGGAAAGTCTGGGCATCCTGGAGGGGATGGTGCGCAAACGTTTGCAGGCGTTGTTTTCGCGAGGCAGTCTCGAGTGTTCCCTGACGCTCCGGCAGGAAGCCGGGCAGAACAGGACATGGATCCTGGATGATGTTCTGCTGCGTGGGTTGCTGGCCCTGGAAAAAGATTTGCAACTCCGCCTGCCAGGAGAACGAACAGGGGGTCTGGATGTTGGCCGGCTGCTCGCCTGGCCTGGACTGGTGCGCGAGGCCGAAGAGACCGGGTCACTGGATCCCATGCTGCCGGCCAACCAGGAAATGTTATTGGATCTCCTGGAAAAAACTGCCCATGAGCTTGCGGCGACCCGGAAACGGGAAGGCATGCTCCTGACAGAGCTGTTGCAAAAACAATTGACGGATCTGGAACACCTGGTTGCCCAGGTGGAAACACGCTTGCCCACCCTGCGGCAGGAGATGGAAACACGCCTGCGGCAAAGATTGGCGGAGTTGGGGGCCACCGGAGCGGAACCAACCCGCGTCTCCCAGGAGATTGTCTTCTATCTGCATCGCATGGACGTGGCGGAAGAACTGGATCGCCTGCGGGTTCATTTGCAGGAAATGAAGGGTATCCTGGGTCAGGAGGGCGTTGTCGGACGTCGCCTGGATTTTTTGTGCCAGGAACTGCACCGAGAAGCCAATACCCTCACGGCCAAATCCCAGGACAGTCAATTGACCCGTCTGGGTGTGGACATGAAAGTCGCTGTGGAAAAATTACGGGAGCAGATTCAAAATCTCGAATGATACACTCCAGAAGGAGTTCATCATGCCGCATCACCAGCCCTTCATCCTCATTGTTTCGGCCCCATCCGGGGCAGGAAAAACCACCCTGTTGCGCCACCTGACCACGCATCTGGAGGGGTTGCGTTTTTCGGTCTCCACCACCACCCGGCAGCCCCGCTCTGGAGAACAGGATGGCGTGGACTATTTTTTTGTGGATCGAGCCACCTTCGAACAGCGCCGTGACCGGGGAGATTTTTTGGAGTGGGCTGAAGTGTTCGGCAATTTTTATGGGACGGCACGGGATTTTGTGGCCCGGACCCGCGCCGAAGGCAAGGACCTGCTGCTCGACATCGATTGGCAGGGAGCCCGGCAGGTGACAGAACAGGTCCGCAAGGGAAATGTACCCATGGAGGTCGTTTCCGTGGCCATTTTTCCTCCCTCCCATGCCTCCCTGGAAGCGCGCCTGATTGGGCGGGGTCTGGATGACAGGAGCGTGATTCAAAAACGCATGCAGGCGGCTGGAGAGGCCATTTCGCATTGGCAGGATTTTGATTATCTGTTGATCAATGACGATCTGGGTCAGGCACAGGCGGATCTGGTGGGCATTGTGCGGGCGGAACGATGCCGAAAGTCGCGCATGGCCCCGGGTATCCAGAATATTTTGGCTACATTTGAAAAACAGGTGTAAAGATGGATGGCTGCATGTGGCACCATTTTGCAGGTAAACAGTGACAAAGGGAGTTGATATTCATGGCGCGTGTGACAGTTGATGATTGCATTCAAAATGTACCCAATCGGTTTGAACTGGTGATATTGGCGGCACGGCGGGCACGGCAATTGACCAAAGGAGCGGAATGTACGGTTCCGCTGGACAATGACAAGAACACGGTTCTCGCCCTGCGTGAAATTGGAGAAAACAGTATTGATATTCAGGCGCTTTATCATGAAATTCCAGTGGAAGAGGATCTGGAGCTTCCCGAAGAGGAGATCGATCTGGATGCCCGGGCACTGATGGATGAAGAGACTCGGCTGGCCGGTATCCGTGAAGAAAACATTACCGATCTGCCAGCCGCCAATGATGCCGAAGTGGAACCGGTTGTGGAAGAGTGATGTCGGGCTGATGGAACACACCACTTGTTGGAATGAGATGTCAGATAAGTTTGCAATCGTGGCGTGGTCATGTTACAACGAAGGCCCGAGTGGTGCAGGTCGCCATTCGTGCCTACTCGATGCCCCAAAGGCGTCTCTATTTAGGGAAGGGTGCTTTTGCACCCTTCCCAGATTGTCTGTTCGGGAGGGGCGTCGTGCGCCGTGTCGCAGTTTTTGTTGATGCCGGTTATTTTTGGGTCCAGGCAGGTTATTGTGTTTATGGGAAAAAAGTATCCCGTTGTCAGGTTGAGATAAATTATGATTCTTTAAGAATGGTGATTTTGGAACAAGTCAGGAAACTGTTTACCGAAGCTGATTTACTGCGTGTGTATTGGTATGATGGACCGGGAAGTCATGGGAAATCGTCCGATCATGAATCTGTGGAAGCGCTGGATGATTTTAAACTCCGTCTTGGAACTCGAAACTTTGTGGGTGACCAGAAGGCTGTGGATGGTCTGATTATTGCCGACATGATCAGTCTGGCTCAGAACAAAGCCATTTCCGATGCAATCCTGGTCTCCGGTGATGCCGATTTGACTCCGGGTGTTCTGGCTGCCCAAAGTCTCGGTATTCGGGTTTATCTGCTGTCCATTGGGCCTGCCGAAGCGACATCTCCGTTTCTCAAGGCCGAAGTGGATGTCAAAGTATATTTATCCGAAGATGAATTGACGCAATTCATTTCCAAGTCAGGTGATGGTGACGAAATTTCCAATGCGCATCCACTGAAAGAAATGCCCTCTCATTTGGCTGTTGTTGCTGAACGTTTTTTAAATGGTCTGACATCTGAACAGAAGAGATTATTGCCGGGAACAGGTATGTTGCCGAAAAAAATTGATGGCAAGTTGTTGTATATGGCAAAAGAAAGTTTAAATCGTGAATTGACCGAGGAGGAGAAGCGGCAGTTACGGGAAGCGCTCAAGAAGTATTCTTCTTCTGCCCTCTCGCCGTTGCCAGGTTGATTGTGGATCTGATATTTTCATGATGATACTGAAATAAACATGATGTCGGATAAAGTAAAAATGCGGTTTGCGTGATCATGGCGAGGTTTTTGATTCAGAAAATCTGGACAGTTCGGGAAATCCGAGCCTGACAAGGATTCACGCCAGGGGAGAGATGGCGCGTTGCTACAATGGCCGGAACTGATTGAGCGCATTCGGGACTACCATCCGGAAGTGGATGTTGGGGTCTTGGAGCGGGTGCGGGTTTTTTTGGCCGGGCTTCCCGGGCGCAAAAATTCCGCCACGGCTGGTCATGTTCCTTATTATCCCCTGGAAGTGGCGGAAATTTTGACCGATCTGGGTCTGGATATGGTCTCGGTCACGGCAGGCATGCTCGTGGATGGGGTTGTCTCGGCGGCTGTGACCCTGGAGCAGGTACGCAGCGAGTTCGGATCTGCGGTGGCATTTCTGGTGGAAGGGACCACCCGGATCGGGCAGTTGTCGAGTCGGAGCCGACCGGAAGCCCAGGCCGAAGATTATCGCAAAATGATCCTGGCCCTGGCGCGGGATATACGGGTGGTGCTGATCCGTCTGGCATTGAGTCTCCAACAATTGCGCACCATGGTCGCCAACCAGATACCGCCGGATTCCCCCCTGGTTGAGCGGGTCGCCGGCGAAGTGTTGGGGATTGATGCCCCCATTGCGCATCGTCTGGGAATCTATTGGCTCAAAAATCAGATGGAAGATCTGGCTTTTCGACTGCGTGAACCGGCCATTTTCGCGGAATTGCAGGATCTTCTGCAAAAACGTCGCAAGGGTGGGGCGGATGTGGTCCGCAAAGTGGTCTCCATCATCGAAAATCGCCTGGTTGAATACGACATCAAGGGGCAGGTGTCCGGGCGGGAAAAACATCCTTATTCAGTCTGGTGCAAATTGCAGCGCAAAGGCACCACACTGGATGATCTGCACGATTTGATTGCCTATCGCATCGTGGTGGAAAACAAGGTCGATTGTTATCGTGCCCTGGGCATGATCCATGGGGAACTGGTGCCCATTCCCGGGCGATTCAAGGATTATATCGCGCTGCCGAAGAGCAACGGTTACCAGTCCCTGCATACCGCCTGTATCGGACCTTTTGGCAATCGCATCGAAATCCAGATTCGGACCGAGGAGATGCACCAGATGGCCGAGGGGGGCGTTGCGGCGCATTGGTATTACAAGAGCAGTGGCCTGGGTGGCAGCAAGGGCGTGGGCGTCACCGGCTATGCGTGGCTGCAAAAACTGCTCAAGGTGCATCAAAATGCCGATGATCCGGAACAGTTTCTGGAAAATGTCAAGATTGATCTTTTTCCGGATGAAATCTACCTGTTCACCCCGCTGGGCAAGATCATCACATTGCCGCGAGGGGCTACGCCGGTGGATTTTGCCTATGCCGTGCATACCGGAGTGGGAAATCGGTGTCAGGGTTGCAAGATCAATGGCCGGATCATGCCGTTGCGAACCCCGTTGCAGACCGGGGATACCGTGGAAATTCTCACCGGCAAGGAGTCGCATCCCAATCGAAACTGGTTGCAGTTCGTGGTCAGCGGCAAGGCAAAATATTGTATTGGTCGGTGGATCAAGGAGCAGGAACGTGGTCCACTGGTCGCCATGGGACGTGACATGCTGGAACGGGAAGTACGCAAGATGGGTCACGGTCTGATCCTGACCGACAAGGCATTGCAGCGGGGTGCGGAGGCATTTGAACTGGCGGGTGTTGAGGAGTTGTTGTTTCAGGTCGGGGCAACGCGCCTGTCGCCAACCGTGGTCTTGCACCGCATGTTTCCCGAGGCCACGGCCCGCAGCTCACGATTGGCCGGGGTGGAAAAGGGGGTTGGGTTCGAGCGCAAGGGGGGTGGGGAAAAAGGCATGTCCCTCGCGGGTGCCTTGACCGATATGGCCCTCCATGCAGCCCGGTGTTGTGGACCGGTTCCCGGGGATCCCATTGTTGGCATTGTGACCACCGGGCGTGGAATCACCATTCATACCCGGGATTGTCCATCCCTGCACACCTTCGAAAAAGAGCCGGAACGGTGGATTGAAAATCTGGAATGGCCGACTGTAGACGGCTGCCATCATGTGGCCCGTCTGCGGGTCATGGTTTCTTCGGCAAGGCATGTGCTGGCCAAGACCTCAGAGGTGGTGGCCGAAGCCAAGGGGAGTATTCTGGAAGCGCGTTTCCGGGATCGGGATCGGGAGCCGTGTGAATTGCTCCTGGAGGTGGAGGTCCGGGATGGGGGGCATTTGCTCCAGATTCAGAAAAATATTGCAACCTTGCCGGGGATTTTTCGCGTTGAACGGATCAAAGGGTAAAATTGAATGGGAGAGGGGAAGGGCAGAAGGAGGAGAGGAGAAGGACAGAAGGACAGAAAAAAAAACGGGCCGGTCCCAAACTTTGGACCGGCCCGGCAAATTCTGCGGATGACGGGATGTCGGGGGGGGGGGGAAGACCCGTCATCCGCTATGTGGTTGGCTCGGGGGGAACCACCCACACAAAGGAGCAACGTGGAGAGGAAATCGGGGGGGGCCTCTCCACACTCCCTTAAAAAACAAGTCCGCTCCTGCGACCCACCGATGCGACGCATCCGTGGAGCCACTCGAAAGCTCTCTTGTTGGCTTTCTATTCTGCATACCGTATGCCAATCTTATTTATTGTTAATATTCAAATGATTACACGTAGGATTATTTTTCGGTGTCCGGTGTTGACACAGTGTTGAGACATATCTGTATTGGACATATCTGTATCACGATACAATTTACCCAGGGAAACAGAGAATCCGGTACACGTTTCCCGGTGAATGAAATAGAATTTTCATTTTATATTCATTAATTTGAATTTGCTGATGACGGGTCTGAAGAATCTGGTAACGGAAGGGCATCGTTTTAAAAAAACGACTTCCTTCCAGTGTCGGTACGGAGTACCTTGCTTGACGGAGAGTGTTGACAATTTCTGCCTGGAATAAGCCCAGCATGGAAAAACTCGAAGAGAGCAACCCGGCCAAACTTTATGATCCGTTGCAGCCTGACCATTTTGTCCTTTTGAACAAGGGGATGGAACTGGCGCAGGATATTCCGAACGGTCATGGCGGGTGGCTGTATCGCAAAGGGGAAAAAATTTCTCCCGGGGTAGCGGATCGACTGAAAGAGCTGGCGGTCAAGGGGTTTGTTTCCCGGATTCTGGCCCAGCCGGTGGGCATCAAGACACTGACTCAGGCGGCTGCGCAGATGGAGAAGGCGTTTGATGTCATTGAAAAGATTCTTATACACGAAGATTTATTGGCAATGACGGCCATCGAAATTTTGCGCAATCATGAGGAATTCCGGAATTTTCAGTCCACCGTGCGGCGCAACATGGAAATGGTTTTTCATAATTTTACCCCTATGGCCGTGCAACGTCTCAACGAACTGCAACAACACCATCCTGGCAGCGGCAATCACAGCATCATTACCGGTCTCAACGAAATGGTTCTGGCCAAGAGCATGGGGTTGAGTGAGGTGGAAACGATCAATCGGGTGATGGCCATTGTGCAGCATGATATTGGCAAGACCCGGGTCAGCCTGAAAACCCTGAACTGGCCTGAGGCCTTGAATCCAAAACAATGGCAGGAAATGCAGCTTCACGCCCTGTTTGGCTTTCAGCTTTTATACGATCCGAATGATATTTCGCTCGCGGCCTGTACCGCCCTGCTCCATCACGAATGGTATGCCTCAGTTCCTGGCAAGGGGTACGGTGGGCTGACCCTGTTTCGCGAGGCTTTGTTGCGGCAATACGGTCTGGACATGGCCCAAAAGCTGCGCGACATGGGGCCGGAGGCCGTCGAGACCGTGCAACAGGCATCCATCGTGGACATGGTGGCCGCCCTTGAAGAAATTCGCTCCTATAAAAAGCGTATCGGACCCTTCAAGGTGTTGATCATCATGGTCAGCGATGCCCGGATGGGGCATTTCAATCCGCGCATCTTCGCCACCTGGTACCAGCAATACCGTCGTGACAATCCCAGATTGTTGAGCCGGGGTTTCAATGTGGCCCTGCCTCGGGAAATCGAGAGAAAAGGTTTCACCAAGGCACGGGAAATCAAACTGCTGAAGCCTCTGGCCGTATTGACGTTGCCGGAATTGGATTCTCTCGGGTTGACTCGCGACATTCTGGGTTCATTCCAGGTGGACAAGGCACGCCGTCAGGGTGGTCTTTCTCTCCGGGAGGTTCGTCTTGTCTGGGAAAAGGCCGGAATCCAGGAAAATCTGGATGCTGCCCTGCAGCGTTGCCGTATCGATTTGCATAAAAACAGTCTCCAGGTGGAAGATCAGATGATCGTCCTGGAGTCCGTTCGTCACTGGATTACCATAGAGCAGTTGGAACGGGCCGACTTGATTCCCACCCTGATGTCGCAGCGTTTTTCCCTCGACGTGATCCGGGCGGAAGGGGGGATGACCCTGGAAAAGTTGACCAGTCGGGGGAGTCTCCGTCTGATCGCGGCGCGGGTGCAAAAATTTGGTCTGGATCAGGGAAAACCACACCCCGTTCTGCTTCCGGCCTACGAGCATCGTCTTTCTCCAACCCAGTTGGACAAGTTGGGGCTGACCGGAATTCTTGCCGACAAGGAGGTCAAGATTCCGGCCTATGGCATCCGTGTGGACCGTCTGGCCACTCACCATGTTTTTCCCCATGCGACACTGTTGCAGCAGGTGGGGTTGCCTCCTGCCAAACACACCCTGTTCACTCCCGAACTTTTGACGCATCTGGGATATGATACGGAAATAAAAATATTTTATGATATACTGGTCGTGGAAGAGATTGATGGTGTTGTCCGTGCCAAGGTGGCTTTTACCCGGGAAGGGGATGCATGGCAGGAGATGCGGAGTGCGCCACCGGGAAATCTGGATACCTTGCAGGCCTATCTTCTGAATAATATTGGCGTCGTTGAGATGAATTTCAGTAAAGTCATTGAATTGCCGGACCTCGGCCATGTACGCATGGGTGCGCATTGGCCCGATCTGGAGAGTGAATGAAAGAGAGGAAGCGGTGTCTCAGGGGACCCGGAAGGTCAGGATCAGCAATGTTTTTTTGGCATGAATATTGCTGAACATGCTCCACGTACCCGACCTGCCGCCCAGCAAAAGGAACTCTCCATGATCAAAAATGGCCAAGCCCAACCCAACAACTGGTTCTGGCCCTTCATCGATCCCGACGAAGAAGAACTGCGTGCCTTTCTCTCCATTCGCGCTTTGGCCAAGGAGTTGGCCATACCCGAGGATCTTGTCCGCGCATGGTGGCACGAACGCGATGCCTGCGACATCCGCGCCAAACCAAATCCATATTGAATTTTTTGTTTCAAGATGATTGTTCCCTGTTCTTCTGCCGAAACCGGCCCGTTTCATCCTGGACTCCTGTCCCGGTCTTTGACACGCTCGTGTTTGTTCCGACTCTGAGTGGAGGTTCGTCCCGTGTCAAAAAATCCTGATCAAGGTGCCAAGATTCCAACGTTCAGCCAAAAGACTCACGCCCGTGCTGCCCTTCGTGTTCCCTATGACAAGGAATTGACCCTCCGTTTTGCCAACGGCCAATTCTTGATCGGGAGGGCCGTGGACTTCAGTACGACTGGTTTTTCTCTGGTGACCGGCGATCCGGCCCGTAACGCCTTTCTCGGACAAAATGCCTTTCTGGTTCAGGATGTTCAGGGGGAAGTTCTGGAGCTTTCCTGCCAGGTCGTGCGTGTCATGCCCAATGGTTTGGCCATGCGGTTTTTGCCGGATTGAATCTCTATCTTCCGGCATCGTGTCATCCTGTTTCTGGAATATAAAAATAGTAAATTCAATATGTTAACATATAAACCCGATAAAATTTCAAGCGAAGCCGTTTTTTTTCTGTACTTTTCTGAAGAAAGGTGCTTTCCTGGGACCGAAGGCGCTTTAAGAAGCCGTTGTCCTCCGTTGTCGGGGTGTGTTTTTTCTGCCTGTGCTGGTTGAGATGAAGAGGGTTGAAGTCATGGTGTTTTTTCCCTCGCACTTTCTTTGATGCCACGCTCTTCCATGGCCCGTTGGTCAGGGCCTCGTCGTCTTTCATACAATCTGCGATGGTTGCCTGGGTTATTGGGTAACCGATGAAACGATGGAATGTGGATGCCTGGTTGCGAATCGGGGAGACGGGGTTTTTCCGTAAAAAATTCCTCTCTTTCTCGTTCGCAGGGCGTTCGGAGGATTTTCATGCTTGAAAGTCCGCTTCTGTCTGTGCATGTCAGTGGAGTATTGCCATGACGATGGTAAAAGATAAAAAGAAGGTGGTGGCGTCCAAGGCTGAAAAACTCGAAGACCGCATTGCCCCGGCCATGATCGGCGGTGATGTGAGTTCAACATTGGCCGAAATTCCGACAGATACGGGTGCCAGTGCCCTGGATGGTGGTGCGCCGCCGCCTCCACCGCCAGCGGATGTGCCGCCGCCTCCACCGCCAGTGGATGCGCCCCCGCCTCCACCGCCAGTGGATGCGCCCCCGCCCCCGCCCCCCCTCCGCGTGCCCCCCCCCCCCCCCCCCCC